>SHYV01000004.1 GCA_009692605.1 Myxococcales bacterium | reverse complement strand
GTCAGCTTGCCCTCGACAAGCAGCTTGATGAGGTGCGGTCGCGACACGTTCAGCACATCCGCCGCCTGCTGTGTGGTCACCTCGGCGTGGATTGGGACGATTGTCACCGCGTCGCCGTTGGCGAGGTGTGCTAGAATCCGCATGAGCAGGTCGAAGGCTTGCGCGGGGAGGACCACCGCCGCTTCCGGGGAGCCATCGGGCTCCAAGCGGACGGTACCACGCGCGGCCCCACGCAGGGCTTGCACGGCGACATCGGCTTCATGCGCCGTGGCGTCGGAGGGGAGGCTGGGTTCAAAGGACATCGGTTACCCCCTCAGAGAGGTCAGTCATCATTCGCAGTAACCGCAACTAATCACTGCATTCGCAGAGCCGAAGTGTGTAGCATCAGGTCGCTGATTTCCGGAGCTTTGGCCAATTCAACCCCACAGGCACTCGACGTGCGGGGGGGCAGGCCACAGGGACCCGGTCCGTGTAGACTTGGTCGCGCGCGGCCATCGCCGGAACGCAACTGGAGCGCGGGTTGTTGTGGAACCACGCATGGAGCCTCCGCCACCCGATGCCTCCACGCCGGGCGGGAGGTCAGTTCGTCTCCGCTACGACGGGCAGGCTGACCTTAAATAGGCAACCCCAGCCGCGCTCTTCCTCGATCTCGATGCGACCGCCGTGCGCCCCCACGGCAGTTCATTTATGGCATGTCGATGTCAAGCACGATGACCGCGAAGTTCGCAGACAGGACCTTGAACAGCGCCTCGCGGCCGGAGCTCGCGGTGACCACCTCGGCCCCCAGCCCCGAGAGGACCGCTGACGTCGTCAGCAGCGCCAGCGCGTTGTCGTCCACCACCAGCACCACAGCGGCGGTGGGGAGATCAGGAAAATACGCGCCGATCAGCCGGCCGCCGCCCGCATCAACCGATCGTTCACCGCGAGCCCGATGCCCACCGGTGCCGCCAGCTCGCAGACGATGGGATCGACCCCGAGCGCGTCGTGGTGGCGCAGATCGTCGTACAGGCGGCGCGCGTGCTCGGTCCGCTCAGGAGCGGGGACGTGCGCGCCCGGCGTGCCGTGGGGCACCAAGACGACCCGCCCGCGCGGGGCGTAGTGGGCTTCGAGGTTGCCCGGAGCTGCGATGGTCCCGCCCACCTCGACCCCGCCGAGTCGGGCCATGAGCTCCTCCAGGCTCACCGAGCCCGGCCGAAGCAGGCGGGGCCGCCCTTCCAGCAGCGAGACGATGGTGCTCTCCACGCCGACGCGACACGGCCCGCCGTCCACCACCGGGAGCCCGGGGAACTCGATCCCAACGTGCTCCACCCGCGTTGGGCTCACCCCACCGAACCGGTTGGCGCTCGGCGCGGCCAGCGGGCCAACCGCACTCAGGATCTCGAGCGCGATCGGGTGGTCGGGCACCCGCATGGCCACGGTGGGGTGTCCTCCGCGCACGATCGCGGGCACGTCGCGGTTCCACAGCACCAGCGTGAGCGGGCCAGGCCACAGGTCGAGGAGGAGGTCGGCGCGTTCGTCCCAGCGCGCGTGCGCCGCGGCTCGTTCGGCGTCCGCGACGTGCAGGATCAGCGGGTGGTCGGCGGGCCTGCCTTTGGCCACGAAGATCGCGCGGACGGCGGCCTCGTTCAAGCCGTCTGCCGCCAGCCCGTAGACCGTCTCGGTCGGGATCGCCACGATCGACCCGGCGAGGAGTCGGTCCACAGCTTCCGCGGGGAGGATGCGCATGGCGCAGTCTTAACCCCCCCCGCGCGTCCCCCCCCGGGACTTGATACGCCCGCGGCCATCCTTCGGAGCCCTGATGATCCGCCTCGAGAGTTTTGTGTCCGGTCGCTGGGTCGCCGGCGCCGGTCGCCTCGCCACGCTGGTGAACCCCGCCACCGAAGAGGGGATCGCGGAGACATCCAGTGAGGGGGTCGACTTTGGCGATGCGCTGGCCCATGGCCGTGCCGCGGGCGCAGCGCTTCGGGCGCTCACCTTCGCGGACCGCGCCGGGGTGCTCAAGGCCATGGCGAAGGTGCTGCACACCCACCGCGAGGAGCTGCTCGATCTCGCGCAGCGGAACGGCGGGAACACCCGGGGTGACGCCAAGTTTGACGTGGACGGCGCGATCGGCACGCTCTCCGCCTACGCGGTCACCGGCGAGCAGCTTGGCGCGCGGGTGGGCGACCGCACCTTTCTCCTCGACGGCGACGCCATCCAGCTCGCGCGCAACCCCCGCTTCGTGGGGCAGCACATCTACACCACGCGGCCGGGTGTCGCGGTGCACATCAACGCCTTCAATTTTCCAGCCTGGGGCACCTTCGAGAAGGTCGCCGTCGCCATCCTGGCTGGGGTTCCGGTCATCACCAAGCCGGCTACCGCCACCGCGCTGGTGACCTGGCGCGCGGTGCGATTGCTGGTCGAGAGCGGCTGCATGCCCGTCGGTGCGCTCCAACTGGTGTGTGGGAGCACGGGAAACCTGCTCTCCCTGCTCGGCCCCCAGGATCACCTCGCGTTCACCGGCTCCAACGCCACCGGGTCTGCGCTCCGCAGCTCCCCCGGGTTCGCCCAGAACGCCGTACGGGTGGCCGTGGAGGCCGACTCGCTGAACGCGGCGGTGTGCGGCCCTGACATCGAGATCGGCGGCGAGGCCTGGAGCACCCTGCTCCGAAACGTGGTGCAGGACATGACCCAGAAAACCGGCCAGAAGTGTACCGCGGTGCGTCGGGTCTTCCTCCCCGCGTCCCACGCCGGCGCGTTCGAGGAGGCGCTTGTGGACGCGCTGTCCGGGGTCGTCGTGGGGGATCCCACCACCGACGGCGTGACGATGGGGCCGGTCTCTACCTCCTCGCAGCTTCGCGATGCCCGCGCTGGGATCTCCCTGCTGGCGGAGGGCAACCGCGTTGTGACTGGCGGTCCCGCCGCTCTCGATGGGAAGAACGCTCCGGCGGGAAAGGGCTACTATGTGCGCCCCACCGTGATCTCTGGGGCGAACTCCCACACCCACGATCTTGAGGTGTTCGGGCCGTGCGTCAGTCTGCTCCCGTACGACGGAACCGCAGCCGGCGCGGCGTCGGCCATCGGCGCCGGGAAGGGGAGCCTCGTCTCCAGCTTCTACGCGGACGACCGGGCGTGGATCGGCGAGGTCATCGCCGGTGCCGCGCCTTGGCTCGGCCGGATGCTGATCTGCGGGTCGAAGGTCGCGGACATGGCGACGCCGCCGGGCATGGTGCTGCCGTCGATGATCCACGGCGGTCCGGGCAGGGCGGGCGGCGGTGAAGAGCTGGGAGGCGAGCGGGGCCTGCTGTTCTACATGCAGAAGACCGCGGTGGCGGGCGATCGGGTGGTGCTCGGCAAGATCTTCGGGACCGGAGAATAGCGGTGCCGGTCTTCGCCGCGAAGGGCACCCGCGACCTGCTGCCGGCCGCCATGCACAGCCGCTTGCGGGTCATTCAGACGATCCGCGAGGTCTACGCCATGTTCGGGTTCGAGCCGATCGAGACCCCCGCCATGGAGCGGGTCGAGACGCTCATGGGCAAGTACGGAGAGGAAGGGGACAGGCTGATCTTCAAGATCCTCGAGCGCGGGGAGGGAGGACGCGAGGGCAAGGCCGACCTCGCGCTGCGCTACGACCTGACCGTGCCGCTCGCCCGGGTCATCGCGATGAACCAGGGCCTGCCGTTGCCATTCAAGCGCTACCAGATCCAGCCGGTGTGGCGCGCTGATCGCCCCCAGAAGGGCCGGTTCCGCGAGTTCTACCAGTGTGACGGCGACATTGTCGGCTCCAAATCGCTGGTCAGCGACGCCGAGTGCATCGCGATGGCGCACCTCGCGCTGGAGCGACTCGGGTTCGCGGACTTCGTTGTGCACGTGAACCACCGTGCGCTGCTGCGCGCGCTGGTGGCGGCAGCGGGGGTCGCGGATCGCGAGACGGACGTGCTCATCGCGGTCGACAAGCTCGACAAGATCGGGCGGGACGGGGTGACCAAGGAGCTGCTCGAGCGGGGGATCCCGGCTGGGTCGGTAGACCGCCTGTGGGAGATTCTGGCTCGCCCGTCGGACCTGGACGCGGTGGAGGCCGCGATCGTCGAGGCCGCTCACTCCGCTTCGGACGCCGCCTCGGATGCCGCCCGGGACGCCGCAGCGGCTGCCGCGGATCTGCGGACGATCTTCGCCCACCTTCGCGCGCTCGGGGCCTCGCGGGTGGTGTTCGATGGGACGCTTGCGAGGGGGCTCGGGTATTACACGGGCGCGGTCTACGAGGTGAAGCTCGAGGGGCTCCCGGGGCAGGACGGTGCTTCGACGGGCGTCGGAACGGTCGCGGCCGGAGGCCGATATGACGGGCTGATCGGCATGTTCTCCGGCAAGCAGGTGCCTGCGGTCGGCATCTCCATCGGGCTGGAGCGCATCCTCACCGTGATGGAGGAGCGCGGGATGTTGACCGGCGAGCGGACGTCGGTTCGCGCGCTGGTGACGATGTTCTCGCCGGAGACCCAGACAGCCTCACTGGAGCTGGCGGCCAAGCTTCGCGCGGCGGGTGTGCCTTGTGAGGTCTGGCTCGGCGAGCCGGGAGCGCTCGGTAAGCAGTTCCGGTATGCCGATCAGCGGGGGATCCCCTACGCGCTGGTCTTAGGTCCCGACGAGATCGCAGCCGGGACGGTGGCGATCAAGTCGCTCGGGACCGGCGACCAGGAGCGGGTGCCCGCGTTGGGGCTCGCGGCGCTGCTGTTGGGCTGACCGGTCCGCGGCGCGCCCTCGCGGCGTCTGGCACGCGCCTACAGCTCCCACCCCTCCCGCGCATCCCGCCCCGCGTCGAGCTTCTTCGCCAGCGCGAGCGCCTCAGGCAGCGCGGCGTCATCCACCTTCGGGAGGACCGGCCGTACGATGAGGTAGAGGTCGCCGCCGTCGACTCCTTTGCCCCGAACCCGCAGGCGTTGGCCGTTGCCGCTTCCGGCGGGGAGCGGAAAACGGATCTTGCCGCCCATGGGCATCGGGATGTCCACCGGGCCGCCGCCGATCGCCTCGGCGAGCGACACCGGCAGGTCCATCTCGAGGTCTTGATCCCGCCGACGTACGAAGGGGTGCTCGGTGATGTGGACGGTCAGGAGCAGGTCGCCGGCCGGAGCGCGGTCCTGCCCCTCTGCCCCCTGTCCCCGCAGCCGAATCACCTTGCCATCGGCGATCCCGACGGGGAGCGACACCTGCACGGTCTGGCGCTCCCGAACCCGGCCTGTGCTCCCGCACACCGCGCATTCGACCTCGAACACCTTGCCGCTGCCGGCGCAGTCGTTGCACGCCGTGGCCATGGTGCCCCCCAGTCCACGCACCTGCCGACGGCCGCTGCCCTTGCACGGCGCGCAGGTCTTGGCGCCGGTCCCGCCCTTGCCTTCGCAGACCTTGCAGTTCGCCGGGCGGAGGATGCTGACGGGCAATGCCTTCCCGCGGAGCGCGTCCAGGAGCGGGACATGCACGTCTCCCTCAATGTCGGCCCCGCGCGCCGGTCGCCGCGGCCCGCCTCCGAACCCCCCGCCTCCGAACCCCCCGCCTCCGAACCCGCGCAGGATGTCATCGATGTCGACGCCGCCACCGAACCCGCCTCCCGCTCGGTGCGGCATGCCGCCCCTCGCCTTCCAGACACGCGCCTGTTCGGCGTCGAAGCCGGACCGCAGCGACTCCTCGCCGAATTCGTCGTAGAGCGCTCGGCGCTGCTCATCCCCCAGCACCTCGTGCGCCGCGGCGACCTCCTTGAAGCGCTTCTCGGCGGTTGGCTCCTTGTTGCGGTCCGGATGGAGCTTTTGGGCCAATGAGCGGAATGCCCGCTTGATCTCGGCCTGATCCGCTGTCTTTGGAACGCCGAGAGCGGCGTAGAGGTCGACGGGCATAGCAGTGTCTGGGCTCGGCGGTGGATGGCGCAATCATACACGCCGGCGCAAGGGAGGGAAGGCCGACGATTAGAGGGGCGGATGGTACCTGTAGCCGTTGAGTCCGAGCCGAGCGCCGAAGGTGTCGTCCTCGAGCGCGCTCCCTACCCCGATGCGGCCCGCAAGGGATATTCGCAGGGGGATTGCATCGTGACCGTGCGGGTGGACGAAGCAGGGGCCATCCTCGCAACGGAGGTTGGAGCATGTCCCCAGTCGCTCGTCGACGCGGCCCGGACGGCAGCGCAGGCGTCGTCCTTCCCGGCCGCACCTACCGAAGGCGGCGCGTTGACAAGGTCGTACGCCATGATCTGGCCTTTTCGCCTCGACCACGGATTCGGACACGACTGGGTCTTGAGCGTGCTCGGGGATGCCTACGGCTGGTGCGGTCACTGCGCAGGCGGCGGGGCCCTCGCCGAGAATGCGGTGCAGTTCGGCTTTGGCACCCGCTCGACCGGCGTGAGTTGGACCGCAACCGTGGGCACGCGCGGCTCGGGCGGGCAGTTGGGGCTCGATCTGGGGGCGGGGGTGACTCGGCTCATCTTCTGGCAGAGCGCGTTCACCCCTGCGGTGGCCTTAAGGAGCAGCCTCGTGGTGGGCGAGGGGGACCTGCCGCTCTACCACTCGCTGCGGCCGCTGGCGGGGTTCGTGCTCCAGACCCAGCAGCCTGACCGTCGGGGGATGGGTTGGTCGGTGGAGCTGCTCGGCGGCGTCGACGCCCGGCTGGGTTGGAAATACTACCGGGGCCTTCGTCCCGCCGTGGCGGTCGCGCTGCAGTGGCACCTGCCACCCCCCGGCGCCAGCGCAGCGCTCGCGGTGGCGAACACGCCGAGGTTGGCCCATGTGGGGGTGGGCTGGCTGGCCGACCCGGCGATTCAAGCGCCGCCGTCGGGCCCACGCCCCCCGGTCGCTGTCGCGCGCGCTTCGGTCCAGACGGTCACCGAGTTGTTCCCCGATTTGCCCGCCGAGGTGCGGGCCCGCGGGGTGGAGGGCGTCTGCAGGGTGCTGGTGGACGTCGACGCTCGGGGTGTGCCGACGCGGGTGGAGACCCTCGAGTGCCCGCCGGTGTTTGCCGGCGCGGTCGAGAGCGCCGTCATCCACTCACTGTTTGAGCCCACCCTCGACGCCGCCGGGACCAGCGTCTCGGTGAGGTTCGAGGTCGGGTACCGGTTCAGCTCGGCAGGCGTCACCCGCTTGCCTTGACTATAAGGGACTAGCCGCCTGCGCGGATCAGGTTCAGCGCGCTACCGGCGTGGAACCAACGAAACTGGTCGGGCGAGATGGTCGTCTTCAGCGCGATGCTCTCGGTGGAGCCGTCGGCGTGGGTCAGCTGCATGCTGGGCGCCTTGCCGGCTGGGATGCCCGCGATGCCCTTGATGGCGACGCGGTCGTCCTCGAGGATGCGCTCGTAGTCAGCCGGATCGGCGAAGGTGAGCGGGAGCATGCCCTGCTTCTTCAGGTTGGTCTCGTGGATGCGGGCGAAGCTGCGGGCGACCACCGCGTAGGCGCCCATCGCGCGTGGCTCCATGGCGGCGTGCTCGCGCGAGCTGCCCTCGCCGTAGTTCTCGTCGCCGATGACCACCCAGCGCTGGCCGCTGGCCTTGTAGCGCTTGGCGAGATCGGGGAACGCGACGCTGGTCTCGCCAGTGAGCTGGTCCTTGCCCTTGCCCATCTGGGCGGCTCCCGCGAGGGGAAAAGCGCTGTTCACCGTGAGGAACAGGTTGCCGGAGATGTTGGTGAGGTGTCCACGGTACTTCAACCACGGTCCGGCTGCGGAGATGTGGTCGGTGGTGCACTTGCCCTTGGCCTTGGCGAGGACGACGAGGCCCTCCGGGTCCTTCCCGTCCCAGGCCTGAAACGGGGTGAGCAGCTCCAGCCGATCGGAGGTCGGCGCGACGACGACGAGGCTGCTCTTGCCGGCTTCGCTGGGCGCAAGGAACCCCTCGATGTCGGGGACAAAGCCCTGACTCGGCAGCTCGTCGCCGACCGGCGGCTGGAACCGGAAGCTCACGCCGTTGCGCGTGAGGGTGTCGGTCATCGGGTTGAACCGAAGGTCCCCGGAGAACGCGAGCGCGGTCACGATCTCGGGAGAACCGATGAAGGAGAGGGTCTCAGTGTTTCCGTCGTTTCGAGCTGGGAAGTTCCGGTTGAACGAGCTCACGATGCTGTTCTTTTCGCCCTTCACGATGTCGTCGCGCTTCCACTGACCGATGCACGGTCCGCAGGCGTTCGCGAGCACGGTCGCGCCCGCGACGACGAGCGCGCCCATCTGGCCGTCGCGCTGGATGGTCGCCATCACTTGCTCTGAGCCGGGGGATACCAGCAGCGGGATGACGGTCTTCAGCCCCGCGGCTGTGGCTTGTCGGACCAGCGAGGCCGCGCGGCTGATGTCCTCGTACGATGAGTTCGTGCACGAGCCGATCAGCGCGACCCGGATGTCCGCCGGGTAGCCTTCAGATGCGACGGCGGCTGCCACCGCGGAGATGGGCCGCGCGAGGTCGGGGGTGTGCGGGCCGACGAGATGCGGCTCGAGCGTCGAGAGGTCGATCTCGACGACGCGATCGAAATACTTGCCGGGGTTCTCGGCCACCTCGGGGTCGGCGACGAGCCCGCCGCGGTTCGCGTCACACAGTTCGGCGAGCGCGGAGCGCGCGGTGGAGCAGAGGTAGGCCGCCATCTTCTCGTCGTAGGGGAAGACCGACGTCGTCGCTCCGAGCTCGGCCCCCATGTTGCAGATGGTGGCCTTTCCGGTGCACGAGAGGGTGGCCGCTCCGTCGCCGAAGTACTCGATGACCGCGTTGGTGCCGCCTTTCACGGTCAGGATGCCGGCGAGCTTCAGGACCACATCTTTCGCGGAGGTCCAGCCGGACAGCTTGCCGGTCAGCTTCACGCCGATGATCCGCGGGTAGAGCAGCTCCCACGGCAGTCCCACCATCGCGTCGACGGCGTCGGCGCCGCCCACCCCAATCGCGAGCATGCCGAGCCCGCCCGCGTTCGGCGTATGCGAGTCGGTGCCGATCATCAGGGTTCCGGGGCAACCATAGTTCTCGAGGATCACCTGATGGATGATGCCGGCGCCGGGCTTCCAGAAGCCGATTCCGTAGCGTTGGCTGACCGACCGGAGGAACGAATACACCTCCGCGTTCTCGCCGAGCGCGACCGTCATGTCGGACTCGCTGCCCTTGTACGCTCGGATAAGGTGGTCGCAGTGGACCGACGAGGGGACCGCGGTGGTGTCCTTGCCCGCGAGCATGAACTGCAAGAGCGCCATCTGGGCGGTCGCGTCCTGCATCGCGACGCGGTCCGGGTTCAGATCGCAGAACGAAGTCCCGCGGCCGGTGGCCGCCGTAGTGGGGTCGGTCAGGTGGGCCCACAGGATTTTCTCGGCGAGCGTCAGCCCCCGACCGAGCCGCTGCCGGGCAAGCGCGTGGCGAGCGGGAAACGTAGCGTAGAGCGTCTCGATCGAGGTGATGTCGAACATCGTGGGGCTCCTTCCTGGCGGCGGGTGGGAATCCGGTCACGACGGCGGGGCCGGGGCTGGCTTCTATCCCCACGCTGGCCCCCGGTCCACCTCTTCCCGCGGCCCCCCCCCGCGCCCCCGCACGTTCCTCACGCTGCATTTCATATCGCCGCGTGACGAAATACACGCCGAAGATTGTAACGGGGGGTGTAACGAGGGTTACTGGCTGCAGTCCTGGAAGAGGTCGAAGTAGACGACGATGTGGGAGCCGGGCTCGGGGATGGCGTCGTCGCTGAAGACGATGCTGTTGGCAGGCTCGTCGTAGGTCCAGTCTTGGGAGGTGGAGCCATCGACCTGAACGGTGAGCGTCGCGGGGTTGGGCTCAGAGCTGAGCGGAAAGCTGTTGAGGAGCCCAGATGCGGTCATGTGGGCGATCGTGGCGAAATAGGACGTCCAATCCGTGGCGCAGATCGACAAGAACGCCCCACCGGTCGCCACGCTCGCTTCGTAGTACCCGGTGCCGGGCTGCGCCGCGTAGCGGCCTCCTCCTCCGCATCCATTCGGCACATCTCCGACGATGGCGGTGACGCTCGCGGTCGGCGCCATCGCCTGAAAGGACGTGACATAGGAGTTCCACGGGTTCGGCGACTGCTCCACCTCGTCAGACACCTGCACCAGCGTGACCTTGCTGCCCTCGCGGATGAACCCTTCGTTGCAGCCGCCCGGTTGCGACTCTTTGAGCGCGGTGTCGGTGAGGATCAGCCCGGCCTCGGTGTTGTCTCCGCCCCGCCCCGCCACCGCCTCGGTGAAGGCGGTGATGACGCTAGGCGTGTCCGGAGTCAAGATACCGCCGTTGAAGCATCCCTTGTCTCTGGTGACCACCCCGATCTGCCATGATAGTTCCAGCGAGTCGAGCGTCGCGGCGAAGCTCTCGAAATTCGCCTGCAGGATGGCCTGATCGTCCCGCATCGAGCACGACTGGTCCACGTAGAACAGGATGTCGCCCTTGTCGTAGGGCCCATCACCCTGCCAGAACTCCTCCTTGATGCTCGGGTCGGTGACCCCGGTAGCGGTCTGGCTGACGACATGTGTGCCCACCGCGTCGTCGGCGGTCACCCAGACCTGACTGTCCATGTCGCCGGTGTCGGCGGTCACGGTGAGCGTGAGCTCTGCCGTGCTGCCGGGATCGAGCGTCGCCGGAAGATCCAAAGGGACGTCCAGTGACCAGCCGTTGCCGATCTGGACGATGTTGTCGATGGTGAGCGTCGCCAGACCCACGTTCTCGAGGACGATGGGCTGATCGCGATGGCAGCCGACCAGCACCTTGCCAAATGACAGCGGGTTGGGCGTGATTTTGAGCAGGGGCACCCGGGCCGCGCCCTCGAGGAAGACCACCGGGGCGGGGTTCCCAGGGTCGTCGTCGGTGATGTGGACCTGACCGAGATCCTCGGCGCCGAAGCCGGTGTAGACGACCTCGATGTCGCGGCCCTCACCTGGCGCGAGCGCGAAGTTGGACGAGTCCGTGATCAGGGCGTACGCGACGGATCCGTAGAGGTCGATGCCGGAGACGTTCAAATCGGCGTCCCCGTCGTTGGCGATGTTGAACGAAAGCGTGGACGCCTCACCCACGTCCGCTATGGGGAAGACCAGCGTGCCGGGGGTGATCACGACGTTCGGGGCGGGGTCGGCCCCGGAGTCGCTCGGCTCGACGTGTTGGATCTTGTTCTCGGGGTTGCACCCGAAAAAGCTGACGGCGAGGAGGCCGAGGGCTGGACGCATGGGGATTTCGCTGCCTCTTTAGGTGCCACGCCAACGTGTCACTGACCGAGCATAGCCGGGGAACCCGGAGGGCGCGGTATACTCTCGCGGCCTCATGCGTCCTGCCGTCCTCGCTACCTTCCTGCTCGCCACGCTGGTGACTTGGCCGACGTTGATCCAGCCGACCAGCGCTGTGCTCGGGCACCCCGGCAACGACGTGTGGAACCACATCTGGGGCTACTGGTGGGTGGCGGGCGAGCTTGCGGAGGGGCGGCTCCCGCTGTCGACGGGCCTGATGCACTTCCCGGACACCAGCCGTCTCTTCTTCATCGACACGTTCGGCGCGGTCATCACCTTGCCCATCCAGTGGGCGCTGGGCCCGGTCGCCGCGATCAACGCGATCATGTTCGTCTGTTTCTGGGCGGCCGGCTTCTCGGCGTGGTTGCTCGGGCGCCACGTCCTGACGACGCTTCAAGGGGCCGGGCCGCGCACTGACCGTCTCGCCTTCCTCGTCGCGATCGCCTACGCCGGGAGCCCCCACCTGATCGCTCAGGCCTACAACGGCATCACCGAGACGCTGTTCGCGGCCGGCTTGCCGTTCACCACGCTGGCCTCGCTGCGGCTCTACGAGCGGCCGGGACCCGCGCGCGCCATCGTTGCCGGGGTCACCGGTGCGCTGACCGTCATCGCGAACTTCTACTTTGGCCTTTTTGCCGTGATCGGCGCCGTTGTATTGCTCGGGACGCATGCCTGGGCCCGTCGTGACCGCGTCCACTGGCGCGCGCTGCCGGTGCCGGCGGTGTTCGGCGTCGCGCTCGGCCTTGTGCTCGTTGCGCCTGTCTTGATGGTGTTCGCCTCGACGCTCGACGCCGCCGATGCGATCGTGCACCGGGACGAAGATTTCGTCCTCCAATCCCTGATGAACCACAACATGACCGACGTGGTCAGCCTCTGGCACCCGGGCAAGTTCTACAGCCCGGACCTGAAGGCGATGACGGGAGAGGACCTGCTGATCGTCACCTACGTGGGCTGGTGCCTGACGCTGCTCGCCGCGCTCGGCGTTCACTCGCTGCGGCCCGCGGACCGGCTGCACTGGATGATCTGGGTCGCGGTGTTCGGGGTGCTGTGTCTGGGCCCGTACCTGTACGTCAACGGCGGGTACGTCACCGTGGACGACCGAAAGATCCCGCTCCCGTTCTTGCCGCTGTTCAAGGCCATCCCGGTGTTCCAGCGCATCTCCCACCCGTTCCGCTTCGTGATGGGGGTGCAGCTGGGACTGGGCATCCTCGCGGTGGGTGGGCTCGCGCGACGACCCGGCTGGGTACACGGTGTGGCGGGGGCGCTGATGATCGGCGAGTCCCTGCTGGCGTCTCCTGCCCCCTGGCCCATCGCCCGATCCAGGACGGACATCCCCGCGTACGTGTACGCCATGCACGACGATCCGACCCCCGGCGCTGTCGTTGACCTGCCGATCAACGTGCCCAACCTCGAACGAGCGGTCTACCTGCATTACCAGACGATGACTGGCCGACCGATCCCCTACTCCCTCAACGAGCCCCTGCCTCCCATTCTTCAGCGGTCGCACCTTGCGCGCGCGCTGCTGGTGGCCGAGGGCGGACAGGTGGACTCGCTGCCGCCCTCGCTGGGGAGCCTCGACCTCGTGGTGGCCGGCCGGGCGCTGGCCCGGGTCGGCGTGCGCTACATCGTCGTCCACGAGCGGATGTACCCTTCGGAGCGCCTCTCTCAGGTGCTCGGAATCCTGCGCACGGCGCTCGGCCCGGAGACCGTAGACACCGGAGCCGGGGAGCGGGTCTGGCGGCTCGACGACCCGGATGCCGGAGGCGCGTCGTGAAGCGGCTGCGCCTCGAAGGGCGGCCGCGCGAGGTCGCCGGAGTGATCGCAGCGCTGCTCGTCTCGGTCATCGCGGCGGTGGCGATCACCTGGCCCATGGGGCCGAACTATGACACGGTCGTGCTCGGGGGCGGGGAGCTTGGTGGTTGGTTATGGAGATATAACTGGCATTATATGTCACTCGACGGAGTGATGGCCGCCGACCTTGGGCTCGTGAAAACGTGGGTCGAGTTCGTCGGCCTCGGGCGCTACCCGGAGACCGGCAACGTCATGGACGTGCTGGCCATCTCCTACCCGCTGGAGAAATTGGTCGGCTTTCCAGGCTCCTACAACCTCAAGATCCTCGCGATCCTGACGCTGAACGGGCTCGCCGGCTACGGCACCTCCCGGTACTTCTCGGGCAGCGTCAGCGCCTCGGTGGCGGCCTGCTCCCTCGCGGTGGTGAACCCGCTGTGCATCCAGGAGGTGCAGTCGTGCGGGCTGCGCCAAGCGATCCTCTGGTGGGTGCTGCTCTACCCGGCTGTGCTCGACCGGGCGCTCCGGCGCCGAACTCTCGCCGCCGGCCTGTTGGCGGGAGCCGTCTTCGGCCTTGCAGGGGCTTATTACTGGTTCTACGGGCTGTTTACGCTGGTGTTCTCTGGGGTGTGGTTCGTGAAGCACCTGCTCGCCGAGCGTTCGAGGGTCAACGCGATCGGCGTGATCCGTGCCACGGTCGGGGTGTTCCTGGGCGTGGTCTTCGTCGCGGGGCCGTTCATCCTGCCGTACGCGATGCCGCAGAGCGGCAGCAATTCGGGGGGGGCATCGGCGTTGCCCGAAATGACCTTCTTCCTGCCGTACCCGGCCTACGACACCGTGGCCTACGCCCCGCTGCGCCCGCAGACCTACGCCGAGAACCTGCTCGCCTCCATCCACCGGACGATTGGGTCGACGTGGTCGGCGACGTACCCGTTCGACCCGTCCCTGAACGAGTCGCTCCAGTGGACGGTCCTGGTCTTCGGCTTGCTACCGGCGTTGCTGCGGTCGCGCAGCTGGGGGTGGCTCGGGGTGTGGGCGTTTTTCTACGTGGGCACGCTCGGTCCGTTCCTGCGCATCGGTACGGGCGACGCTCAGGAGGTCACGCGCTTCGGAGTGGACAAGGACATGGTGCTTCGGCTGCCCTATACGCTGATGTTCCAGTTCATTCCTGGTATGTCGCGCATGTTCGCCCCCTACCGGCTCGGGAGCTATGTCATCGTCGCGTCGGTGGTGATGGTCGCTTGCGGGCTGGCGCGCTCGCGCTGGCGGGCGTGGCTGGCGCCGTTGGTGATCGCGGCCACCATCATGCAGCCGATGGGAAGGTGGGGGCGAGGTGCGGTGAACGAGGGGGACGCCGATAGCCGCTGGTTCCGCTCGCCGTTGAAGCTCAACCGGATCATCATCCCGGACTACTACAAGGGGATCGACGCAACGCAGTTCTCGGGCATCGTCGAGCTGCCATTCGACCAGCAGCAGGATCTGCTTTACCTCTACCAGATCGTGCACGGGCAGCGGGTCTACCGGTCATGGGCGTCGCCCGCCGCGGTGCCGCCCGCGCTACGGCCGGTGAACGCCGGCGGCGACGCCGGGGCGCGCTTACGCTACCAGGCCCGTCAGGACGCCACCACCGGGCCTGTCCCCGATGCCCTCGGTGCCTTGTCGCGCGACGCACACGACGCCGACCTCTCGTCGTTGACCATCGAGACCCTGCTCGCCTTCGCCAAGACCAACAACTACCGACGGGTGATCATGCATGAGCGGGGGTACTACCTCGTGGACCCGCGCCGAGGCGGGGAGCTCTACAAGGCCGCCACCCGCCGCCTTACCGCCGCGATCAACCTGCCCGGCACCGAGTATGACGAGCTCAAGCGGGGCGACCCCACCCGCCCACAGCTTGGCGTGCCCATCGTGGGGGACCTCGTCCCGTGGTCCTCGCAGCCGATGGACCTGCCGCCCGACAAGGCGCCTGCCGTCTACCACATGACGGTCTGGGAGCTGCCCTCCGCCGGGGCGGACCTGGCGGATCGGGAGATCGCCCCGGCGACCTCGGCCGTGCCGGGCAGCGGGGCTCCCGGCAGCCCGGGCGGGGGGGGCGGGCCGGGCTCGGGCGGGCCGGGCTCGGGCGGGCCGGGCTCGGGCGGGCCGGGCTCGGGCGGGGGCGGCGGGACCACCGGGTCCGAGATCGGGCCACCTCCCAGCTTGTGACGCGCCGACCGGATACCGACCTGCCTGCACCGGACCCTGCCATGTCGTCGCGCGCTGTCGTTCTCGCTCTCCTGCTCCCCGCCCTGCTCCCCGTTTTGCTCACCCCGCTGGGCGGCTGCATCGACAATACGCTCGGCACCACCGACCCCGGTCAGGACCTCGACGGGGACGCCGACACCGACGCTGACGCCGACACTGACGCCGACGCTGACGCCGACACTGACGCCGACACTGACGCCGACACCGACCCCGTCGAGCTGCGCTCGGTCGTGGCCCGACTCGTCCCCGGAGTCACCCGGATCACTACGCGCGACACGGTCAACGTCGTCGTGACCGCGACCTGGAGCGACGGCTCCACCTCGGATGTGACCGCCTCCTCCACCATCGCCTCGTCTGATTCGGCGGTCCTCGAGTTCTATGAGCACGACGTCGGGCAGCCGTTGTTCGAAGGCTCGGTCGACATCACGGTCCGGGCCGAGGGCGCCGATCTTGACCCGATGCCGCTCGAGGTCACCATGTCCGCCGTGCAGCCCGGCGATCTCGTGTTCAACGAGGTCCTCGCCGACCCGGCCACGACCGCGGACCCGAACAAGGACGGAGACCCCGACCCGGTTGACGACGAGTTCGTCGAGATCGCCAACGCGGCGGGGGTGACCGTCGACATATCCGGGGTCTCGCTCTGGGACGCTGACCTGTCCCTCGCCCGCCACACCTTCCCCACGCCGACCTACCTCTACGCGGGGCAGGTCGTCGTCGTCTTCGGCGGCGGGTCCGTTGGACGACTTTCAGCGTCTAACGCTCGGTTCTTTGTCGCCGACAATGAGGACCACAGCCTGCAGTACGGCGTCGCGCTGAACAACGAGGGGGACAGACCCGCGCTGGTCGCGTCCAACGGCTCCACCGTGCTCGCCTCCGCCCCGTACGGCGACGAAGGCGGGCCGGACATCGTCGATGACGCCTCCCTGGTGCTCTCCCCCGAGGTGACTGGCGCGAACTATACGCACCACGCCTACGTCTCCGGCTCGATGGGCGACTGGAGCCCCGGCACGTACAGCGACGGCAGCTCGTTCCCCGGGCCCGACGGCAGCTACGCGCCCTGAAGTCTTGGTCGGCGCTCCAACTACGGCAGGCAGGCCTCCACCCACGTCGCCCCGAGGATCGTCCCGTCGCGGGTACCCACCGCGTCGTTGAGGGTGCTCCCGGCGCCCTCAGTGAAGTCGTAGTGTAGGTGGGTGTCGCCCGTGGCGACGAGCGGGTAGCTTGGGGTGAAGGCGCCGGATCGCGAACTTCCCGCGTTGAGCAGCACGTCCGCGAAGTCCACCTGCGTCCAGAACGAGCTCGGGCTGCCGCGCTCGAAGCGGGCGCCGATCCCGGAGCCGTAGGTGCCGGACACGCCGCCGTCAACGAACAGGGTATCGGACCCGACGGACGTGCCGTTGACGTACACCGTCACCGTGGCGGTGGTCACGACGACGCTGAGGTGGAACCAATCCGTCGGCCAAGCGACCGCGAGTTCGCTCTCGTAGTTGGTGTACCGGGTGATCGTGCCCGAGCAGTCCGGGTAGATCTCGGCCCACAACCCCGAGGCGGTCCAGAACAGGCCCCCGCAGTTCGTGGAGAGGAGGGGCCCGTGGCTGCTGGTGGGCGTTCCCCGCATCCACGCTTCGAAGGTGAAGCCGCTGCCCAGCCCGGAGACGTTCGAGAAGGAAGCCGCGTCGTCGACACCGTCAAAGCTGAGCGCGCTGTCGCACGCCGACTCCACTACGAGCACGTCGGCCGTGCCCGTACCCACGTCGGTGCCATCCCCCGCCTCCACCTCGCAGGTCCAGAGTTGGCCTCCGGCCACGTCTGCTCCGCTGACGCTGCTGGTCGTGGCCGAGTCGGTCGCCGAGGTGTATTCCACGCCGTCTACGTCCCATCGGAAGCTGTAGGTCAGGACGTCCCCGTCTGCGTCTGTGCTGGCCGTGGTCACGGCGCAGGTCAGGTCGTCGCTGTCTTCGGCGTCGGCCGGCGTGATCTCTACGCCCGGCGCGGTGGGCGCGGTGTTGCGGATGGTGACCGAGGCCAGACCGGCTGGGCTTGTGCCGAGCCCGTCGGTGGCGGTCACCTCCACCGTCCAGACGTCGCCGCGCGTGGTCGCGCTGGCGGGGACGGTAGCGCTCGTGCTCGCGGTGGAGGCGAGGCCGTCGAGCAGCCAGACGTAAGCGAGGGTGAGGGCGTCGCCTTCGGGGTCTACGGACGGGCTGTCCACGGACACCCGCACGTCGTCGTCGGTGCTGGGGGAGGCCGGGGAGAGCGAGACGCCGGGTGCCGACGGGAGGCCGTTGACGGTGAAGGTCCCGAGCGCGGTGGAGGTGAGGCCGTCGCTGTCGGTGACGGTCACCGTCAGCGCGTGGTCGCCGCGCGAGAGGGCGTCGTCGAGGAATTGCGCCACGCCCCCGCTGTCGGGCGGCGCCTCGTGGAACACCCCGTCGACGTCGCTCTCCCACATCACGGTCAAGGCCGCCGGCGCGTCTTCGCCGTCGGAGACGAGCGCCGAGAAGGTGAGCGATTCGCCCTCGTTCACCGCCTCGTCCGACAGCGGCAGATCCAGGGCGATCGTCGGCGGGGATCCTACTGTGTACAGCACCTCGGCCGTACAGGTGGCGCCCACCTCGTCGACCACGTGCAGCGAAATGACGTGGGAGTTGAGGGTCAGCCCTGAAAACGGAAACGTGACGGTGCCCCCGCTGGTGGGCGCGCTGCTGCCCAGCGGGCCGTCCTTGTCGCTCGTCCACGTCGCGACCAAGAGGTCGGAGGCGAGGTCGGCGTCCGCGACCGTCCCGCGGAAGGTGACCGCTTGCCCCTCGCGGCCGACGGTTGAGTCCGCAGGCTCGGTGATGCCACAGCTTGGGGCGGAGTTGGGCGGGCCCACCTCGATGAGCACGGTGGCGACCCCCTCGTTCCCGGCCCCGTCCAGCGCGTGCAGCTCGATGGCATGCGGGCCCTCTGCCAAGGTGGAGTAGCCGAGCACGACGCCCGAGGAGGTGGGTTGGGCCTCCACGTCGTCGAGCCGCGTCGCGCCATCCTCCCACCAGACGGTGAGCGCGTCCTCGTCCTCGTCCGCGTCGGCGACCACGCCCGAGTACAGGATGAGCGTATCCGAGTAGTACAGGCCCTCGGTCGTCGGGCTCACGATCGTGGCGGTCGGCGCTTCGTTCGGGGTGACCACGAGGTCAACGTGGTCCACCCCGGCTGCGCCACGCAGGTCGGTCGCTTGCAGCCGGATGGACAAGGCGTCGGTGTCGGGGACGGTGATGGCGCAGGTGGTGGTGCCATCGGAGGCCGGCGCCGCGCTGTCACAGGCCTCTGCGTCATTCACAAACCAGCGCGCCGTGAGGTCCGCGTGGGCATCGTCGGCGTCGCTCGCGCTGCCGAGCAAGGCGAGCGTGGTGCCGGCGAGCACCGTCGAGCCGTCGGCGGGCGTCAGGATCTCGACCTCGGGCTCCGCGTTGAACGTGGAGAACTTGTTGTCGGGGCCGCAGCCCACGAGCAGCGCGAGCGGGGCGATCAGGCTCAGGATTCGGGAGCGCGGGCTGGGCATGGGGACTCCGGAGAGTGCGGCTTAATCGACGGTTCTCGGCGGAGCTTACGCCGGGGCGCCTGCGCGTCAAGGGGGGGGCGGCCTCCGTCCGCCCTCGCGCCTGGATACCCCCACCCGCATGGAAACCGAGCGCTACAGCCCCACCCACAAGGTACGCATCGTCACGGCCGCTGCGTTGTTTGACGGCCACGACGCCAGCATCAACATCATGCGCCGCATCCTGCAGTCGAGCGGAGCGGAGGTCATCCACCTCGGTCACAACCGCTCCGTAGCTGACGTGGTCAAGGCCGCCGTTGACGAAGACGCGCAGGCTATCGCCATCTCCAGCTATCAGGGCGGCCACATGGAGTACTTCCGCTACATGCGGGAGCTGCTCGACAACGCGGGGGCAAAGCACGTCAAGGTGTTCGGGGGCGGCGGCGGTGTCATCGTGCCCGACGAGATCCGGGTGCTTCAGAAGGAGGGGGTCGAGCGCGTCTACTCGCCCGAGGACGGGCGGAGGCTGGGGCTGCAGGGCATCATCAACGACATCCTTCGCCGCTCGGACTTCGACCCCATTGACGTCGCCGCGCTCGACCTCGAGAAGCTGCGCGCCGGCGATCCGTCCCAGCTCGCCCGAGCCATCACCGCCGCCGAGTCGCGGCGCGGCGCCGCGGGAGCCGAGCTGCGCGCGGTGCTCGAGTCCGCGGCGGTCAACCCCGCTCCGGTGGTCGGCTTCACCGGGACAGGCGGGGCGGGCAAGTCGAGCTTCGTGGATGAGCTCGTCCGTCGGTTCCGCATGGACTTCGGCGACAGCCGCCGCATCGCGGTGCTCTCCATCGACCCGACGCGCAAGCGGTCCGGCGGGGCGCTGCTCGGCGACCGGATCCGGATGAACGCTCTTGGCGGCGACGTGTACATGCGCTCGCTCGCCACGCGTGACGAGAAGGGTGAGCTGTCCTCGGCCACCCGCGACGCCATCCGACTCTGCAGGGAGGCCGGCTACGACCTGATCCTGGTGGAGACGAGCGGGATCGGACAGGGCGACGCCGGGATCGTCGATGTCTCGGATCTCTCGATCTACATCATGACGCCCGAGTTTGGAGCGCAGAGCCAGCTCGAGAAGATCGACATGCTCGACTACGCGCAGATGGTGGTCGTGAACAAGTTTGAGCGGCGAGGGGCGGAGGACGCGCTCCGCGACGTTCGCAAGCAGGTCAGGCGCAACAAGGAGCTGTGGACGTTGGACGACGAGGTCCTGCCTGTCTTTGGGACCATCGCCTCCCAATTCAACGACGCCGGCGTCAACGCGGCCTATTTGCACCTCTGCGGGCTGCTGCATCAGGCGACCGGCCTGCCCTGGACCTCCCGCTTGCAGGCGCCTGCCCAGAAGGCGAGCCCTCCGCGACGCCGCATCCTGCCTCCCGAACGTTCACGCTACCTCGGCGAGATCGTGGACACCGTGCGCCGGTATCGTGCGCGGATCGAGAACGAGGCGCAGAACGCCCGTCGGCGCTGGCGCATCGACGGCGCCTTGGACGAGATCGCCGCCGGCGACACGCCCGATTTCGCGGCCACCCGCGCCGTCCTCGCCGCCGCGCGCGACGCCATCCCGCTCACGCCGGAGGTCGCCAACTATGTGCGATGCTGGCCGGACTTGCGTCAGGGTTACCTCGGCGCCGAGTACAGCTACGAGGTGCGCGGCAAGACGCTGAAGCAGCCGATGAAGGTCCGGTCCCTGTCGGGGCTCGACATCCCGCGGGTCTCCGCTCCGCGCTTCGAAGACGCCGGCGAGATCGTCCGCTTCGGCTTCCTTGAGAACTTTCCCGGCCTGTTCCCGTACACCGCCGGCGTCTTTCCGCTCAAGCGACAGAATGAAGACCCGAAGCGGATGTTCGCGGGCGAGGGCGGGCCGGCCCTGACCAACGCGCGCTTCCATTACCTGTGCAAGGGCGAGCCCGCCAAACGACTCTCCACCGCGTTTGACAGCGTCACGCTCTACGGCGAGGACCCTCACGAGCGACCCGACATCTACGGCAAGATCGGCGAGAGCGGCGTGAGCGTGCCCACGCTCGATGACATGAAGATCCTGTACTCGGGTTTTGACTTGTGCGACGCGACCACCAGCGTGAGCATGACCATCAACGGCCCAGCGCCCATCCTGCTCGCGATGTACTTCAACACCGCGATCGACCAGCAGATCGCGGTGTTCGTGGATCGAAATGGCCGACAGCCCGACGCCGCTGAAGCCGCTGCGATCCGGGCACGGACGGTGAGCACGGTCCGCGGCACGGTGCAGGCCGACATCTTGAAGGAGGATCAGGCCCAGAACACCTGCATCTTCTCGACCGAGTTCTCGCTCAAGCTCATGGGCGACATCCAGCAGTACTTTGTCGAAAATGAAGTTAGAAACTACTACTCAGTGTCGATTTCGGGCTACCACATCGCAGAGGCCGGCGCGAACCCGGTGAGCCAGCTCGCGTTCACCCTGTCGAACGGCTTCACGTTCGTGGAGTACTACCGGTCGCGCGGCATGTCGGTGGACGACTTCGCGCCCAACCTCTCGTTCTTCTTCTCCAACGGGCTCGATCCCGAGTACACCGTGCTCGGCCGGGTCGCCCGGCGAATCTGGGCGGTCGCCATGCGCGATCTCTATGGGGCGGACGAGCGCAGCCAGCGGTTGAAATACCACATTCAGACCTCGGGACGCTCCCTGCACGCCCGGGAGATCCAGTTCAACGACATCCGCACCACGCTGCAGGCGCTCCTCGCGCTGTTCGACAACTGCAACAGCCTGCACACCAACGCCTACGACGAGGCGGTGACTACACCCACTGAAGAGTCGGTTCGGCGGGCGATGGCGATCCAGATGATCATCAATAAGGAATTGGGCTGGGCGCGGAATGAAAACCCGCTGCAGGGCTCATTCATCGTCGACGAGCTCACCGACCTGGTCGAGGAGGCGGTGTTGAAGGAGTTCGAGCGCATCGATTCGCGAGGCGGCGTGCTCGGGGCGATGGAGACCCAGTACCAACGCGGCAAGATCCAGGAGGAGTCGCTGTACTACGAGAACCAGAAGCACGATGGCACCTTGCCGATCGTCGGGATCAACACCTTTCAGGACCCCTCTACACTCGGGGCGGACTGGGAGCCGGCGAAGATCGATCTGCGGCGCGCCTCCCCCGCGGAGAAGACCGCGCAGATCACCGCGCTCCGCGCCTTTCAGGCTGGGCACGCCGACGAGTGCGGGCCTGCGCTCGACCGCCTGCGCCTCGCTGCGCTGGACGGCAGCAACCTGTTCGCGGAGCTGATGCAGACCGTGCGGGTCGCCAGCCTCGGGCAGATCAGCCGCGCCCTGTACGACGTCGGCGGCGAGTACCGGCGGAACCTGTGAGGGGGCTGCGCTCGGCGGTGTTGCTCGCTGGGCTCGGCCTCTTCGCGTGTGACGCGGAGCCCATCGCCGTGGAGCCGTCGCTCACTCCGGCCGAGCGGCTGGACCGGCTGGCTCCGGGGCTCGCGAAGGAGGCCGCGCGGTATACCGACGACCTCGGCGCTCTGGCGGACGTGCTGGAGCGGGCGCACCCCTCCCTCCGTCGCTTCTTGCTGCCGAAGGACTCGGGCTGGCTGCCGGATGAGCTTGACGAGCTGGCCAGCGGGCCGGACATCACGTGGAGCAAGATGGTCCGCGAGCGCCAGGGGGCAGGCTGGCGCTACACCGGCCACGTCGAGGGGGTTGGCCTGGACAGGCTCCAGATCTACGTGGACAACCGGGGCGGACCGGCCCCCGACCTTCGGTTCGACCTGCCGGTGTGGCGGGCGACCACGATCCTGCAGGCGAACGTCATCCCCGGTGGCACGGCTGTCGAGAACACCGTGGTTGTCCCTGGGCAGGCGTGGCACGACGATCACGGCTGGGACTTCTCGATCTCGATCGACGCCGGCCCGCTCGGCGAGCGCCCCACGTCGTTCCTGTTCCGGGCGCTGGGGCCGGGCGACGGCGGCGACTCCCCCGGTCGAGATGAGGTGGATGACGCCGCCGGCGGTACGTTCGGGGCGACCGGGCAGACCGTGCGGCTGGTCGTCGCGCTGCTCGATGGGCAGGCCGGTCCGGTCGACGCGGACCTCGTCGTCGCCGTGGCGGCGACCTGGGGCCCCTGGCTGGACCTCGTGGACGCCGGCGTGGCGCCGCAGGTTCTGGCGGACGCCCGGGCCCGGCTTGCCTACGCCGATGAGGTGGACCTCTGGCTCAGCGAGCAGGCGGGCGACAGCCCGCCCTTGGCGTGGCGCGTCCACGCGCTCGGCCCGGTGCAAAAGATGCTGTGGGCCTGGCCGGGCGGAGAAGGCTCGGTCTATGGCGCCCGCCCGCTGGGCTGGGAGGCGGGTCGGCTCTCCGCGGAGGCGTACCGGTTCCACGTCGCCGACATCGAGACCCTGCGGGCCCTTCGGGACGAGCTGCCGCTCGGTCCCGACGAGATCGCCACCGCCGACGCGCGGGACAGCCGGGTGTGGGCCGACCTCGCGTACCGCGCTGACGACGCCGGGATGGAGGCGCTGTGTGATCAGAAGCGGCTCGATCGCAGCACGTGTTTTGCTTGGGAGCGCGACAGGGCCGAGGGTCGCTCGCTCGGCGCGGTGGACGGCGTGCCCGTTCCGCTCCACAAGGGCACCAGCGCTTCGTTCCAGGCTGATCGTTGGCTCGCGGACGGCTCGTTCTCGGGCGACTGCGCGAGCGCGACGAGCGTGATGATCGCCGCGTTGCAGGCGGTCGGGCTGTCCCCGCTGGCGCTCGGCTGGGCCGGCGAGACGTGGTTCGATCCGACCCACAACCTGCCCCTGGTGTGGGACGGCGAGCGGTTCCGCGCCACGCAAGCGGGGCCCTCTGGCAAGTGGAACGGCCAGGCCGCCTTCGTCTACGCCCCGCTCCCCGCGCTGAACGCCCATGGGCTGATGCTGGGCTGGGCGGGTTTCGGCGCCGCGGGCCCCGCCGTCGCCGGGGGCCAGACGACCTACGGCGAGCTCAACGATTGGCTCGACGCGGGCGTCACCGCCGACACCGTGCTCCATTGGCTCGCCGCGGCCCACGAAGGCGGCTGGCCCCAGATTCCCTGAATGGCTGAATGCGCCCAACCCGAAGTCAGCCCTTCTGAGTGTCTGTCCTGCGGTGCGTGCTGCCGGGAGGCGTACCACGCGGTGGAGATCGGACCGAGAGACGCCTTCATCCGCCTGCACCCCGGATGGACGCAGGTTGACCCTCACTTCGCCGGTGCCGGCCGCCGCCGCATCGTGAAGCGAGTGGCCACGCTGACGGGAACGCGCTGCGCCTGTCTAGGGGACTCGTCCGCAGGCCCGGTAGACCCGCTCGACTACCGCTGCGTGGTGTACGCGGACCGCCCGAAGACCTGCCGCGAGTTCGAGCAGGGCAGCGTGAACTGCGCCGACGCTCGCAGGCGGGTCGGCCTCGCTCACCTACCCGTCGAGCCACCGCCCCAGCTCAGCTAGCGCGTCCGCGCGGTCCGCAGCGCCGAGGGTCTCCAACGCGAACCCGACGACCACGACCTGTTGATTCCAGCCTACAGCCGCGGTCGCCCCGGTGCCGTAGCGCCAGATCACCTCGCTCCCAGCGAGCACGTCCGGGAAATCCTCCGGGTAGGTGACGCCCAGGGTCCAGTCCTCGACGACGTTGCTCCCGGCGTCGTCGCTCACGTAGGATGCGTGCAAGCTGCTGGACAGCCAGCTACCCGCCGTCGCGTAGCCGACCTCGCTGCCCGAGACGACCAGCTTGCCACCGCCAAGAAGGTAGTCATCGATCGCTGATTTCTCGCGCGCGTCGAACGTCCGGTCTGCGGTGGATTCGTCGCCAAGCAGCCAGAGCACACGGGTGTAGCTGGACAGTTGTACGACGCCCTCGGCTACGGCTTCATTTGAGGCGGCGCGCCACGAAGCGTTCAGGGAATTCCCCAACAACGCCGCGAAGTCATGTGTAGGCTGGCGCCAACTGCCCCCAAAGATCCGGTCGAACCCATCGACGATGAGCCAGACCTCAGCGCCGGTGTCCGACGCCCCGTACACCCGCGACGGGCGGGCGTCAGCCGCGTCGGGCGTGTCGGCCGCGTCAGGCGCCTCAGTCATCAGGCGCAGGAACGGGTACGCGGGCACGCTCGCGCTGGTCCCGGTCGCGGTTTCGAGGACCGTCCAGCGCTCCGCGTCGGTAGACCCTTCGACCTGCACCGTGAGGTCTCCGTCCGCCCGCCACCGGGCCTCTGCGCGCCCTCCGACGATCGCGAGGAGCTCGGGCGGCGCGGTCGGGATGCGCGGTAGGCCCGAGGCCGCCAGCCACCGCGCGTAGCTCTGGTCGTCGGCGAGGCAGTCTCCATGGGACGAGTCGATGAAGCCGATGGTGACTGGGCTGGCGCGCAGCGTATCCTCGAAGAACGAGGCGCCGACGGAGAGGCCCGCTGCGGAGAGGCGGCTCGCGGTCTCCCGGTTGACATCGTCGGTCCCCCCGCCCGAGGTGTAGCTGGAGCGCAGGACGCCGCCGGACTGTGCGAATTCGGCGAAGGTGTCCTCGTCGCCGTACATCGAGTCGTACAGGTGGACCGCCGAGATGGGGAGTCCGCCGTGCTGGATCACGTTCGCTACGGCGCCGTAGCCGCCGGAGTGCGAGGAGAGCACGACGAGGCCGATGACGGGCTGCATGACGACGCCGTCGCGGTAGAGCACCGAGATGGCGTCGCGCACGAGGTCCGCGAGGCCGTTGGCCTCATCAAGCCGGCCAAAGTCGCCGTCTTCGGCCTCCACCGGGCCCTGCGGGAGGATGAAGATCGCATCGCGGCCGGAGAGCGACGCTTGCGCGTGCAGCTCCTGGTCGGCGTCGACTTCGTCAATTGTGGCATTCCACCCATGAAAGTGGGTGATCACGCCGATGTTGCCGCGATCCGACAAGCCGGTCGGGACGCAGATCCTGACTGAGGAGTCGGTGTACGACCTACCGCTGTGGGGGAACGGCGCGGACGGGAGGTCCAGCGTGGTGCAGGCGCCCCACTCGTCGGTGTCCCAAGTGGCGGGGCCGATGTCCGCATCGCCGATCACAGCGGCCAGCCCAATGGTCAGCGTGGCTTGGTCCACGGTGATGGTGAGGGAGCCGGTGGTGAGCGCTGGCGTTGCCATGTCGCCGCTGTAGGTGATGGTGCCGGTGCGACCCTCATCCACCGCCAGAGGCGAGTCCTGCAGGGTGAGGGTGAACGGGCCATCGACGGTCACCGCAAGGCCGGCATCGGAGTCGGATTTGCCGTTGGCCTGTAGGGTGAAGGTGAACGATGGCGCGGCGGCTCCGGTGCTGGCGTACGGCAGCGCCACGCTGTCCGGTCCGCTGAGCGTGAACACCGGGACGACCCCGGTGTCCGTAGAGGTGTCGTCGCGGGCGGGACGCGCCGAGTCAGCTGCAGGTCGGCACCCGCCGAGCGCGCCCGAGGCGAGGGTGCCCGAGGCGAGGGTGCCCGCGGCGAGGGCGATCTGGGCGAGGGCAGGGCGAAAAACGCGCATCCTGGCGGGTTATCAAGGCGGGCCCCCAGAGTCGTCATGTCCCGCTTCGCGATCATCGGTCTCATCCCGCTCAGCGCGGTGATCGGCTGTCCTCGCCCCGCGCCGGAGGGTCCTTCGGGCCTCGTGGTCACGATCTCACCTGACCTGCCGTTGGGCGGGGACGCGCTGGCGTGCGTCATCGTCGCCGAAGCAGCCATAGCGGACTCGGGAGACGCGGACGGCGTAGTCACCTACGCTTACCTCTGGACACGGGACGGCGAGGTGGTCAGCACCGACGCGAGCGTGCCCGAGGGCCAGACGGCACGCGGTGAGGAGTGGGCTCTCACCGTGACGCCATCCAGCCCGTGGCCGGCTCGCTCAGGGCCCTCTGAGGGGCTGGTCTTGGGGGAGCCCGCGGGCGCCTCGGTCGTCATCGGCGATACCGCCCCGGTGCTCGACGCTCTGGCGCTCGGGCCCCCCGATCCCACCGAGACCAGCACGCTCGCCGTCACCCTCGGCAGCGCGCATGACCTCGATGGAGACCCGATCACCTTCACGTACGACTGGTATGTCGCAGGCGACCGGGTCCGTTCGGGCGACGAGCCTACCCTCACCGGGGCAGACTTCTCCAAGGGCGACTACGTCTACGTGATGGTCACGCCTTCCGATGACGCCGCAACGGGCGAGGGGGTCATGAGCAACACGGTCATCATCGGGGACACCGCGCCCACCTTCGACGCCCTCGCGCTCGGTCCGGTCCCTCTGTACTCCGACGCGGTCGCCACCTGCTCGGGGTCTGGCTGGAGCGATGTGGACGACGACCCGGAGGCCTACCGTTTTGTCTGGACGGTGGAGGGCGACGTCGCCGGCACCGGCGCCACGCTGGACGGCGCGCTCTTTTCGCGTGGCGACGACGTCTCCTGTCAGGCGACGGCGTTTGACGGTGAGCTGGACGGGCCTACCCTCGCCACCGGGATCACAACGGTCGCCAACGCCGCGCCCTTCGTCGCTTCCGCTGCGCTGAACACCCTGTCTCCGACCACCAGCGACACCCTTTCGTTGACCATCGGCACGGGCTACGACGCTGATGGTGACTACATCGTCTACCAATACGACTGGTTCGTGAACGGCGTCGCCGCCGGCTCCAGTTCGACGCTAACGCCCAGCCACTTCAACTCCGGCGACTCCGTTTGGGCCACGGTCACGCCGTGGGACGCCCGGGACTACGGGCTCCCGGTGCTGACCGACGCGGCGACGGTGCAGTAGGGGCCGAATCCGGCCGGGCTACCCCTCTTCCTGCTTCGGGATGCGCTCAAAGCTGATCTCGTCGCCGACGAGGTCCACCTTGACGGTGTCGCCCGCGGTGTACCCGCCGCCGACGATGGTCTTGGACATCGGGTTCAGCAGGTAGGTCTGGATGGCGCGCTTCAGGGGGCGCGCACCAAAGGTTGGATCGAAGCCTGCATCTGCGATGGCGTGGAGCGCCGCCGGAGAAACATCGAGCCGCAGCTCCCGGTCCGCCAGCAGCTTACGAACCCGCTTGAGCTGCACGGTGAGGATGGTGTCCATGTCCTCGCGGCGCAGGGACTCGAAGATCATGATGTCATCGATGCGGTTGAGGAACTCGGGCTTGAAGGAGCCGCGCAGCGCGCCCATGACCTCCTTCTCCATCTTCACGCGATCGTCGGCGAGCTGCATGATCAGGTGGGAGCCGACGTTGGACGTCATGATCAACACGGTGTTCTTGAAGTCGACCGTACGCCCGCGCGAGTCGGTCAGCCGCCCGTCGTCGAGCACCTGAAGCAGGACGTTGAAGACGTCGGGATGCGCTTTCTCGATCTCGTCGAACAGGACCACGCTGTAGGGTCGCCGCCTGACGGCCTCGGTGAGCTGGCCGCCTTCGTCGTAGCCGACGTACCCGGGAGGTGCGCCGATCAGCCGGGCGACGGAGTGCTTCTCCATGTACTCGGACATGTCGATGCGGACGATGTTGCCTTCGTCGTCGAACAGGAATTCGGCGAGCGCCTTGGCGAGCTCGGTCTTGCCGACCCCGGTTGGGCCGAGGAAGATGAAGCTGCCGATCGGCTTGGAGGGGTCCTGAAGCCCGGCCCGTGCTCGGCGCACGGCGTCGGACACCGCGACGATCGCCCTGTGCTGGCCAATCACGCGAAGGTGTAGGTTGTCCTCCATCTTCAACAGCTTCTGCTGCTCGCTCTCCTTGAGTTTGGTCACCGGCACGCCGGTCCACTTGGAGACGACGTAGGCGATGTCCTCCTCGGTCACCTTGTCTCGGAGCACCGCGCCGTCCTTTTGCAGATCGGCGAGCGAGGCTTGTGCGTTTGCCAGCGCCTTTTCGGCGTTGGGCAGGTCGCTATACTTCAGCCGCCCGGCAGCCTCGAAGTTTCCATCGAGCTGGAAGCGCTCCAGCATGTGCTTGTAGTCGCCGATCTTCTCGGCGTTCTGCGTGATGGTGTCGAGCGCGGTCTTCTCGGCGAGCCACTTGGACTTGAGCTGGGTTGCCTCCTCGTCCTTGGCGCTGATCTGCTCCCGCAGCTTGTTCGCGCGCTCAACGGCGGCCTTGTCGGTCTCCCGGGCCAGGGCTCCAAGCTCCACGCGCAGGCCCCGGGCCTGGCGCTCCAGCACGTCGATCGGCGCCGGCAGGCTCTCAATCTCCATCTTCAGCCGGCTCGCTGCTTCGTCCACGAGGTCGATGGCCTTGTCGGGCAGCTGGCGGTCGCTGATGTAGCGGTCGGAGAGGTGGGCCGCCGCCATGATCGCGTCGTCGGTGATCTTGATGCCGTGGTGCTGCTCGTACTTGTCCTTGATGCCGCGCAGGATCGCGATGGTATCGGCGATCGAGGGCTCCGCCACGAAGACCGGCTGAAACCGGCGCTCCAGCGCCTTGTCTTTCTCGATGTGCTTCCGGTACTCGTCCAGGGTCGTCGCGCCCATGCAGCGCAATTCACCGCGGGCGAGCGCTGGCTTGAGCATGTTGCCGGCGTCCATCGAGCCCTCGGATTTGCCGGCGTTCACCATGGTGTGAAGCTCGTCGATGAACAGGATGACCGTGCCCTTCGACGCCTCGATCTCGTTCAAGACGCCCTTGAGCCGCTCCTCGAACTCGCCCTTGTATTTTGCCCCGGCGATCAGGCTGGCCATGTCGAGCGAGAGCACCTGCTTGTCTTTCAGGCTCTCGGGCACGTCCCCCGCCGCGATGCGCTGGGCGATCCCCTCGACGATCGCGGTCTTGCCGACGCCGGGGTCACCGATCAGCACGGGGTTATTTTTCTGGCGGCGCGACAGGACCTGCAGGGTGCGCCGGATCTCCTCGTCTCGGCCCACGACCGGGTCGAGCTTTCCGTCCCGGGCCAGCTGGGTCATGTCCTTGGTGTATTTCTTGAGGTTCTCGTAGTTGGCCTCTGCGTTCTCGCCCTGTACGCTCTGGCCCTTACGCAGCACGCTGATCGCGTTCATCACGCGCTCTCGGGTGACCTCGTAGTCTTTCAGCAGCTCGCGGGTCTTGTCGGGTGCGTCGCACAACCCGGCGAGGAACAGCTCGGTGGCGATGTGCGAATCGCCAAGGTTTCTGGCCTCTTTGTCGGCGACTTCCAGCACCTTGTTCAGCGTTGCGGACAGCGCTGCCTTCGTGCTCCCTGTGGTCTTCGGCAGCTCGTCGACCAGCTTCGCGGCCGCGCGTGTCAGCCCGGCTACGTCGGCCCCGATCTGGCTGACGAGGTTCGGCACGACTCCGTTGTCCTGCGTCAACAGCACGGCGAGCAGGTGCTGGGGTCGAATTTCCGGATTTCCAAACTTACCAGCGAGGTTCTGCGCGTCGGAGATGGCCTCGCGGGCCTTGACGGTGAAGCGTTCGAAGTTCATGGGGGCTCTCTTAGCCCAAAGGCGGCGCCCCTCGCCACCCGACGCAGGTCCGTGACCGTCATTCGTCGGACGATGAGGTTACCTCTCCCATATGTCGTGTTCCGGCCACGCCCTCCCCCTCGCGTTTCTGGTCGGCTTGGGCGCGTGCAACTCGACGGACTCGATCTGCTTCTCCGATCCGTTCGGCGACATGTGCCGCTACGAGAAATTCAAGGACGAGATGCCGGTCGCTTCAAGCGACGCTCTCGCGGTGATTGTGGCGATGAACGATCCGGTTGTCCGCACGGCAGCGGTTGAGCTCTGGCTGAAGCGCAACCCGAAGGTGCCGCCCGCGGAGGGGGTGAAGCTCTGTGAGACCCTGCTTGAGGGCGAGAAGCAGAATTGCTCTCGCAAGGTCAACTCGCCGCATTTGCACCGCCCGTGATCGCCTTTTGGCTGCTCTCTGGGGGGCCGCTGTTGACGGTAGGGTGCATCCCGCCGCCCATCGACCCGGCGCAGCCGTGCGCGCCCTACGAGTCCGAGGAGGACGTCTTCGCGGTGTGCATCGGCCGCCGTGTCCGCTCCGAGCGCACCACCGCGGCGGCGGCGAAGTGGTGCGACCAGCTCTCCGAGGCCGAGAACCTGGCCTGCCGCCAGAGCTGGACGGCCGGCGCGGCTACTCGGGCTGTGCGCTTCGACGGCACGAGGGAGGACCTGCTGGTGTTCTGCAAGGGCTCGCCGGACTGCGGGTTCTTCGTATTGGATCAGCGCCCGGAGGGGGACTACGCCGTACAGGCCGAAGCGTGCACGAAGTGGACCGGCAAGATGGCGCCCGACTGCATCGGGCATGTCGGTGAGCGGTTCTTCGCGGCTCGGCCTTCGGACGAGGATCTCAAGCGGGTCGCGGAGGGCCCATACGGCGAGAGCGCGCTTAAGCGGACGCTGAAGCACCTCGCCTGCCAAAAGCGCACGGTCTGCCCGGATCTCGGCCCCATGACCGAGAACTGCAACGCGGAGCTACCGAGAGCGAATCAGCTGCGGGACCTACACTGTCAATGAGGCCGCTACCGCCCGAACGGGATCGTGATGCCCAGCATGACGCCCTTGGTCTGGGTGTTGTACTCGGCTAGGATCGGGATGCCCTTGTACTGAACGCCAATCTGGGGGTTGATGCTGCTCTTGTCAGTCCCGAAGTCCTTTTGGTACCTCGCGCCCCCGATCAGCGCAGTGTCGTCGTTGATGTAGCGGGCGGCCTGAAGCGACGTGTCCAGCTTCGTGGTGTTCGCGCCCCCCCAGGTGACGGAAGACTGCCAACGCATGTAGGTGCCCTTGATCTCTTGCTCGACCAGCAGGCCGAACTTTGACTGCTCGACGTCCGACTTGTAGCGGTAGTCCAGGACGTAGCTTCGGAATTCGTCGCGCGACTTGAACCCGTAGAACCCGCCCACTTCCCAGAGCTTCTCGTTGCCGGACTTCGTGAGGAAGTCGCCGCCGTAGCTGTGCTCGCCATCGGTGTTCTTGAGCGAGCCCGCGAGGCTCGTCGTGCCGTTGGAGGAGAGCGCGGCGTCCAGCTTCGCCTTGAAATCCTCCTTTGAGTAATTCATGCCGAAGGTCAACTTGTCGGTCTCGGTCATGCCGAATGGAGTCTTCGACGACTCGTGCGAGATGCCGGCGTAGGCCCCGCTGGTCACCCCGTCCTTGGTGCTCTGGGCCGCGATGCTCTGGCTGCTGCTGCTGCTGCCGTCGGAGCTGACGGTGGACTTGCGGTCGACGGTGAGCCCGCCGTCCGAGTAGACGCTGCCGAGCCCGAGCGAGAAGATGCCGGTCGTCGCGTTGTACTGGAAATCCTTAGTATCGGTGAGCTTTCCGTCCTTCGTTGAGACCTTCACCCCTGCGATCGTACTGTCGCCGCGCTTGCTGTTCACCCCCGCGGAGACCTGCCCTGCGCTGGTATCAATGACCCCGTTCAGCCCCGCGAACTTGAGCCCTTTCCCGTCGTAGGTGGCGTCGGCGGTGAGGGACTTGCCTTCGCCCTTGTACGCAGCGTGGACTTCCCCGGTGGTGCCCTTGTCGTCGCGACCTGCGGACACGGCCGCGAGCAGCGGGCCGCTCTCGTACGTCAGCGTGGCCCGGACGCGCTGCAGCGAGATGTCGCGGAGCTTGCCGAGCTTGGCCTCGACCTCGGCTGAGAGCCCCTTGCCGAGCGCGAACTTCTGCTTGAGCGTCGGGATGCCGACATTCGCGATGATGGCGCCCGCGGCGGCGAGCAGCGCCGTGAGCACGATCGTCCGGGGATGTGCGCCCACCCACTCGGTGAGGTTCTCGGCCAGCCCGGGGCCGTGCTTCTTGAGCCACTCGTCCACCAGCGGGTCGAGCGAGTCCTTCAGGAGCTTGCCGAGGACATCGAGGGCCTTCGGATCGGCGGTGACGTTGTCGAGGCTGCCGAACTGCTTCACGAGGGCGTCGAGCGCGCTGTCGACTCCCTTTTTCGCGGCGCCGGAGAGCTTTTCGTAGCCCAGCGACGGTGCGATCGCCTTGTACAGTTCGCCGCCGAGGAACTCGCCGAGGGCGGCCTCGTAGTTTGCGAGGCCGGAGTCCCCGCCACCCGCACCTTGGGCGGCCTTGTCGTCGGTTGCAGCCGCGGGGATGCCGGCTTGGGCGGCGTCATTCCCTCGCGCCTGCGAAACCGCTGGCGCAACGGCTTGTTCTCCGGTGTCGGGGGACACAGCGGGGGGTGAAGGCGAAACGGGTTGACGCTGCTGACCGGCCATTTGGACTCCGAACGCACCGATTATACAGGAAAATCGGCGCGGTGGGAACGAAATCGGCGCGCCCGGCGCTCACCGCGCCGGGTGGTCTTGCGATACTGAACAGGTGTGCGAAACGACGCCCCCCGCGTTACCCGCGGGGCCATGGCCGCCCCCGTCTACACCCGCCCCGGGACGCGCATGCTCTCCGTGCGCAACGCCCGCGAACACAACCTGCGCGGCGTGTCCCTCGACCTGCCCAGAGACTCCCTCGTGGTCATCACCGGCGTGTCGGGCTCTGGCAAGTCGTCGCTGGCGTTCGACACGATCTATCAGGAGGGCCAGCGGCGCTTCATGGAGTCGCTCTCGCCCTACGCGCGCCAGTTCCTGGGCCAGATGGAGCGCCCGAAGGTCGACCGGGTCGAGGGGCTCTCCCCGACGTTGTCCATCGACCAGAAGACGGTCAACCGCAACCCACGGTCGACGGTCGGCACGGTCACTGAGGTGTACGACCACCTGCGGCTGCTCTTCGCTCGGCTGGGCACACCGCACTGCCCGAAGTGTGACCGCACCATCGCCCGACAGAGCCCGGGGGAGCTCGCCGACCGGTGGCTCCGTGACCACGAAGGGGACCGGGTGCTGGTCCTCGCCCCTGTCGTCCGCGACCGCAAGGGGGAGTACCGGGAAGAGTGGGAGCAGTGGCAGAAGGACGGGTGGATCCGCGTTCGTGTCGACGGGGAGATCCGGCGCTTGGACGAGCCGCGCGCCCTCGCCCGGTACGAGAAGCACACCCTCGAGCTGGTGGTGGACCGGCTGGCCTGCCTGCATCAGGACCGCGCTCGCCTCGTGGAGTCGGTGGAGCGGGCGTTGCGGCTGGCGGACGGGGTGGTCTGTCTCCTGATCCCCGGCGTGAACGGCGCGCCGGATCGGCACTCTGTGCATGCCGTCGACCGTGCCTGCCCGGAGCACGGAATTTCGATTCCAGAGCTTGAGCCAAGGTTGTTCTCGTTCAACGCCCCGCAGGGGGCGTGCTCCACGTGCAACGGCATCGGGGAGGTCGTTCAGCTTCGCGGCCTGACCGTGCCCGCTCCTTCGGACGCCGAGCCCTCGTTGCGCTCCCGCTGCGGGGACTGCGGGGGCCGCCGTTTGAACGCCGTGGCGCTCGCCGTGGAGTTTCGCGGCAAGCACATCGACGAGGCGACCCACATGAGCGTGCGCGACGCCAACGAGTTCTTCGCGGGTGTCACGCTCGTCGGCAACGAGATCCTGCTGGGCGAGGGCATCGTCAAGGAGATCCGGGACCGCATGCGATTTCTGGATCAGGTCGGGCTTGGTTACCTGACGCTCGACCGGCGCGCGAACACCCTCTCGGGTGGAGAGGCGCAGCGCATACGGCTCGCTGCCTGTGTCGGGAGCGGGCTGCAGGGTGTCACCTACGTTCTGGATGAGCCGAGCATTGGTTTGCACGCCAGAGACAACCGGCGCTTGCTGCACGCGCTCGGTGTGCTTCGCGATCAAGGAAACACGCTGCTGATCGTGGAGCACGATCGGGAGACGATGGAGATGGCCGACCATCTGGTCGACATCGGGCCGGGGGCCGGTGTGCGCGGCGGGTCGCTGATGGCGTCCGGCCCGCCGGCTAGCTTCATGTTCGTAGACTCCCCAACCGCCCGCTACCTCCGCGACGAGGACGTCATCCCGCTCCCCGGCAAGCTGCGCACGGCGAAGGCGCTCGGGCGGGGTGAAATCTACATCAAGGGAGCGAAGGTCCACAACCTGCGCGGCGATACGCTGAAGCTCCCGCTCGGCTGCTTGACGGTGTTCACCGGCGTCTCCGGCTCAGGTAAATCGACCCTGCTGTTTGACGTGCTGCAGGCGCACCTTGAGGGGCGGGCCACCCCGGAGTGCGGCACGCTCACCCTCACCGGCCCGGAGGGTGCACAGCTCCCCGACAAGGTGATCGAGATCGCGCAGACCCCGATCGGGCGTACGCCACGGTCAAATCCAGGGACCTACTCGGGCGCATGGGACCTGATCCGTGATCTTTACACCCAGCTCCCGGAGGCCAAAGCGCGCGGCTACAAGAAGGGGCAATTCAGCTTCAACGTGAAGGGTGGGCGCTGCGATGGGTGCGACGGCGCCGGCGTACGCACGATCGCGATGCACTTCCTCGCCGACGTCGAGGTGCCTTGCGAAACCTGTAATTCACGGCGATTCAACGTACAGACCCTTGAAATCCTGTACCGTGGCAAATCGATCGCCGACGCGCTGGAAATGCAGATCAAGGAGGCCGTGGAGTTCTGGGCGAACCACCCGAAGATCCATCGCATCCTGAGCGCGCTGGATCATGTCGGTCTGGGGTACCTGACGCTTGGACAGAACGCTACCACGCTGTCTGGCGGCGAGGCCCAACGCCTCAAGCTCGCGACGGAGCTGCAGCGGCCGGCCACGGGGAACACCGTCTACCTGCTCGATGAGCCGACGACCGGGCTGCACTTCGCCGATGTGAGGATCCTGATCGACGCGCTCCAGCTGCTGGTGGACGCGGGCAACACCGTGCTGATCATCGAGCACAACACCGACGTCGTCAAGGTCGCCGACCACCTCGTCGAGGTCGGGCCGGAGGGCGGGATCGACGGCGGGCGCGTCCTCGCCGCCGGGACACCCCGGGCGATCGCCGCGACCGACACCCCGACCGGCCGGGTGCTGGCCGGACTTCCAGAGTTCGGCGGCAGGCAGGTGTCTTTTGTCCACGAGCCCCGAGTTCGCCCGGTCCTCGCGCACAGCCACGACCTTGTGATCCGCGGGGCCAGATGCCACAACCTCCGCAGCGTGGACGTGTGCATCCCACACGGCAAGATGACGGTCATCACCGGGCCCTCCGGGTCGGGGAAGACCTCGCTCGCGTTCGATACCATCTTCGCCGAGGGCCAGCGGCGCTACGTCGAGAGCCTATCTACCTATGCAAGGCGCTTTCTGGGCCGGCTGGAGCGTGCGCCCATCGACAGCGTCACCGGGCTCGCGCCCGCGATCGCTATCGATCAGCGCACGTCCGGCGGCAGCGGGCGGAGCACCGTCGCGACGATCACCGAGCTTCAGGATCACTTCCGGCTCCTCTGGGCCAACCTCGGGGTTCCACACTGCCCCACCTGCGACCAGAGGATCCACGCCCGTCCGCCCGTTCAGGCCGCCGAGTTTCTGGCCTCCCAGCAGCCCGGCCCGGGCTGGCTCCTGTGCGCGCTCTCCGAGCCGGCATCCGCCGAGGATCTTCGGAAGGCAGGTTTTGCCCGTGGGTATGATGGCCGCAAGGGGGCATACGAGCTCACCGATCAGGCGCGGGTCGCCACGTTGGTCATCGATCGGCTGGACCCCGGCACCGTAGAGCGAAGCCGGGTGGTTGAGGCGATCACCACGGCCTACCGCTACGGGGGCAACATGGCGCGGTTCCAGCCTCGCCCGGCTTCCGGCGGCCGGGCTGGCGCCGGCACGAGCGCTGGCACGAGCGGGAACCCGGCTCCGATTCCGTTTAGCTCTCAGGCCCGCTGCCCCGATCACGGGCTGATCCACAAGGTGGCGTTGACGCCCCGGCACTTCAGCTTCAACCACTACCTTGGCGCCTGTGGCACCTGCGACGGCATGGGTCGCATCGAGATCAAGGGCCAGCTGTGGCACTGCAAGAAGTGCCTCGGGGGGCGGCTGAAGCCCGAGATTCTGGCGGTGAAGTTTGGCGGGAGGGCCGTGCTCTCGGGGGGCGGGCCCGCGGGGGGCGGGCGCGCGCTGCTTGGGTTGCACGAGGTCTCCGCGATGACCATCGCCGGTGCGCGCGACTGGTTCGACGGTCTCCAGCTGAACCCCGAGGCGACGCTGATCGCTGCACAGCCGCTGCGTGAGATTCGGGCCCGGCTGGGCTTCCTCGACAATGTAGGCGTGGGCTACCTCACCCTCGATCGCGGGGGGAACACCGTCTCTGGCGGCGAAGCCCAGCGCATCCGGCTGGCGACCCAGCTCGGCGGCGGCCTGACCGGCGTGATCTATGTGCTCGACGAGCCCACGATCGGCCTGCACGCTCGCGACACCGACAGGCTGCTCGCTACCCTTGAAGGCCTCCGCGCGCTCGACAATACGCTGGTGATCGTGGAGCACGACCCTGAGACGATCAAGCGGGCCGACCATGTGATCGATCTCGGTCCCGAGGCGGGCGAGCGAGGGGGGCAGGTGCTCGCCGCAGGCCCGCCTATGTCCCTTGGGCCGGGCAGCGTCACCGGCCCGTGGCTCACCGGCGAGCGGTCGATCCGGTTGCCCTCGGCCCGACGGCTCGGCGGGCCCCCGATCCAGATCCGGAACGCCACGCGCCACAGCCTGAACGGCGTCTCGGTGGACATTCCCACCGGGGCGCTGACCGTGGTGACCGGGGTGAGTGGTTCTGGAAAGAGCACACTGATCCTTGACTTGATGGTGGGTCGCCTTCAGGGCGAGCAGCGGCCGGTTGACGTCACCGGCCCTGCGCTGCTCCTTCAGGTGATCGACCAGACACCTATCGGCCGGAGCCCGCGCTCCAGCGCAGCCACCTACGTGGGGGTGATGGACCCGCTGCGTAAGCTCTTCGCGCAGACGCCCGTAGCCCGCGAGCGCGGCTGGACGCACAGCCACTTCAGCGCGAACGGCGGCTCGGGAGCCTGCTCGGTGTGCAGCGGCTACGGCTTCGAGCAGATCGAGATGCACTTCCTCTCGAACGTGTGGGTGAAGTGCGAGACCTGTCACGGCCGCCGGTTCGCTCCTGAGACGCTCGACGCCCGCGTTAAGGGCCTGTCCATCGCCGATGTTTTAGACTTGCGCGTCGATGATGCGCTGGAGCTGTTCGCCCATCACAAAGCGATCCGTCGCGCGCTCGAGGGCCTCGCGGCGGTGGGGCTGGGGTACGTCCGGCTCGGTCAACCGGCGACCGATCTCTCCGGCGGCGAGGCCCAGCGGGTGAAGCTGGCGCTCGGGCTCGCGGAACGGTCACAGCCGACCTTGTACGTGCTCGACGAACCGACCACGGGCCTCCACCTCAGCGACATCGAGCGTCTGGTCACCGTCATCGATCGGCTGGTGGACCACGGCCACACCGTGGTGATCGTGGAGCATCACCTTGACATCATTCGGCACGCGGACTTCGTGATCGACATGGGGCCCGGCGCCGGTCCCGGGGGCGGCCGGGTCGTCGCGACGGGGACTCCGGAGGAGATCGCGCAGGTCACCGGGAGCTGGACGGGCGAGGCCCTGCGTGGGCGGGCCTCGGCTGCGGCGCTGGCGGGTGGGTCAGTGTAGGCGCCCTGTCGCCGCCATCCACAGCCTGACCGCGTGGGCGGGGTCGGGCTGGGAGAGGACGCCGCTCATGGACGCGACCCCCACAGCCCCGCTCCGGACACACTCCGCTGCGGTCGTCAGCGTGATGCCGCCCAGCGCTACCGCCTGGCTCCCGTTCAACGCCGCGAGCCCCAGCGTTGGTCGTCGGTCGTCGGGCTTCGAGATCGGCCTGAAGATCGGTGAGAGGAAGGCCCAGTCACAGCCGGCGTCGAACGCCGCTCGCACCTCGTCGAGCGTATGGCAGCTTTGCCCAAGCGGTCCGGCCCAGCGCTCGCGAAACGGGCCCGCCAACGCGTCCGACGGCAGGTGGAGCCCGAGGCCGAGATCGAGCGCCACGACGGCCGCGTCAGGCATCCGGGCGTGGAGGACGACGCGCCCTGAAAAATTCGCCGCGAGCTGCTCCAGCCCACTCCGGGCAGGCAATTGCGCTTCGCGGACCAGCAGGCGGTCGAGGCCCGCAGCGAGCGCGAGCCGGGCGCGTGCCATGAGGTCGGGCTGTCCGCCGGAGATCGCCCAGATCAAGGGCCCTGCGCCGGGGGCGGTGGTGTGCATGCCCCAGACATAGCCCAGGCCCCGGTTCCGTCCTGTACAACCGGGCCCGGAATAGACCCCGCCGGTGACCCCCCGCAACCTCGGTCCGATCGCCCTGCTCAAGCGCCTCATCGCGGCGCGGCGCGGGGACGTGCGCGCGATGGAGGACGTCTACCACCTAAGGGGCGTGCTCACCGTGATCGCTGTCTTCCTCGCCACGATCGGGCTGCCGGGGTTGATGCTGGTGTATTACGGCGTCGTCGGCATCCGCGCCGACGAACTGGCGCTGGCCGCAGATGTGCGGCGGCGGGCGGACGCCGCGAGCGCAGAGTTCAAGTCCGCGGTTGAGACCCAGTTCTCGACGTTTCAGAACACCGCGTTGAGCCGTCTCACCTCGGGGCAGTCGGTCCATGTCGGCCAGAAGGAGCTCTCCGATGTGCTCCGGGTGGCGTTTGGGTTCGACGGTGACGGCAACCTCGCGGAGCCTTTCCTGAGCGGCGCCGGCGTGGATCCCCGTGAGGATCAGGCGTTCCTGCTGTTCGACGAATGGCGCGAGGCCCAGTCCGCCGAGCGCGAAGGTCTATGGGAGCGCGCGGCGACGCTGTACGCTCAGGCCGCGCGACAGACGCACACCCGCCGGGACCGCGCACGCTGCGTCTACAACCGGGCTCGCGCGCTCGACCGCGCTGGACTGGGTCGCGAAGCGGAGGGCACCTGGCAACAGCTGGTAGACGAGCCCGCGCGCGATCTCTATGGCTTCCGGATCGGAGACCTGGCCCGACTCCAGCTGGCCCAGTCCCGGTTGAAGCGCGACCCGGCCGGAGGCCAGGAGGATCTGAAGGCGCTCGCTGAAGCCGTCCTCACCCAGCCGTGGGAGATCGGACGGGGTGGCGAAGGAGCCGTCGCCCGGCGGGCGATCGAGCTGCTGCCCAACAGCGACTGGACCGCCCGGGCCCGTGGGCGCGTCGATGAGCGTTCGGCGCAGCTGTACTGGGCGGAACGGCTGCAGCCCGAGCTCGATACGCTGGGCGCCAAGGGCAGGCTGTTGCGGGCGGAGCCGGGGACCTTCGTTTACATGCGCACCGACAGCGCGGTATGGGCCATGACCTGGACTGAGAGCGAGCAATACGCGTTCGGCCTCGATCTGCGCCGCCTGCTCGACCGTTACCGGGTGATGGCGGCGGCGGCGGGAGGCCCGGATGGGGACATTCGCGCGACGCTCGTCGGGCCGGACGCTGTCGCACCGTCCTCGGTCCTGTCCCGCGGCTCGCTCGCGCCGTGGCTGCCGAACTGGTCGTTCGTGGTGACCGCGCGCGACCCCGCGGGCCTCGCGGAGCAGCAGGCCGACCAGCGCCGCCGCGGCCTGGGCATCATCTTCCTCTCGCTGACCATGATCCTCGTCGGCACGGTCGCATCGACGAGGCTGGTGCGGCGCGAACTGGACGCCGCGCGCGACAAGTCCGACTTCGCCGCCCATGTCTCGCACGAGCTCCGTTCGCCGCTCACCCAGATCCGGCTGAAGGCCGAGGCGCTGCAGCTCGGCCTCGCCACCGACGATGTGTCGCGGAGCCGTCACTACGATGTGATCGTCCGGGAGTCCGAGCGCCTCTCGCGGCTGGTGGACAACATCCTCGACTTCTCCGCGATCGAGAAGGGTAAGAAGAAGTATACCTTTCGCATCGGCGATTTGGGGCTGACCGTAGCGCGGTGTGTGGAGCAGGCTGGGGTGGCGATGGAGACCAAAACCATGACCATCGACTTCGAACTGCCGGACGACCTGCCGGTGATCTGGCACGACGCGGATGCGGTGTCACAAGTGGTCATCAACCTGCTCTCGAACGCCGCCAAGTATGGGCAGCAGTCGGCGTGGATCGGCGTTCGGGTGTACGTGAGCGGCGACCCCGACGGGTCCGGGCGCAAGTCGGGCGAGATCTGCGTCGCGGTGAGCGATCGGGGGATCGGCATCGCGCCGGCTGAGCAGAAGCAGGTCTTCGATCAGTACTACCGGTCCACCGACCCTCTCGCCCGAAGCAAGAAGGGCACCGGCATTGGGCTCACCATCGTTCGCTACATCATGGAGGCTCACGGCGGCCGGGTCGGGATAGAGTCTGCCCCGGGAGTCGGGTCCACCTTCACCCTGCACTTTCCCCTCTCGTTCGTCCCGCCGTCTTAGTGAGTCCCTCCCCGACCGGGATTCGGCCTCAAAGGAGCACGCCATGCCCCGCATCTTGTTCGTTGAAGACGAGGAAGATCTTCTCTCCTCGCTGATCGCGTTCTTCACCCGCGAGGGCTTCGAGGTCTTCCACGCGCGCGGTGGCAAGGCGGCCCTCGAAGTGGTCGATCAACGCGCGATCGACGTCGCGGTGTGCGACGTGATGCTTCAGGAGGGCCCCGAAGGGCCCGACGGCATGGACGGGTTCCAGATCCTGTCGGAGCTTCGCAAGAAGGGTTTCTCGGGGCCGCTCATCTTCCTGACCGCGCGCACCCTGGAGACGGACAAGCTGCTGGCGTTCGACCTCGGTGCGGATGACTACCTCACCAAGCCGTTCTCGCTGCTTGAGCTCAAGGCGCGCATCCAGGCCGTGCTCAAGCGTGCCGGCGGGGCGAAGAGTATCTACCGATACGGCACCACCGAGGTGGACCTCGACAACTACCTGATCCGGCACCCCGATCAGGAGGAGCGCCTGTCCAATCGCGAGCAGGACTTGCTGCGCTACCTGATCGAGCACCGGGGCAAGGTGGTCGACCGCGAGGAGCTGCTCTCCGCGATCTGGAAGTACAGCGCCGGGGTCACCACCAGAACGGTCGATACCCACATCCTCAACGTGCGCAAGAAGCTCAGGGACGACGCTGGAAAGCCACGTTTTATCGAAACTTTTCATGGCATCGGTTACAAGTTTGTAGGGACCGAGAGCTGACGTTGCGAAGGCCCTTTGCCGGAATGGCCTGCTGGCTTGCCGCGGCGATGGCTTTCCCCTTGCCGTCTGCCGCCGGAGACTCCGAGCGGAGCTGGGAGTCGCTGTACGATGCGCGGCTCGCGCAGGCCGTGGACGGCACCCCGGCGGCCTCCGCGATGTACTGCGAGGAGGTCCTCGACGACCTCTCCCCGAGCGACACGCTGTTCGGAAAGGCGTGGTACTTTCTGGGTCAGGCGCGCGCTGAGCAGGGCGACGGGCAGGGCGCTGCCGACGCCTGGGAGCGCGCCGCCAACGCGGCGGTGCCCAGCCTCTCGGCCCATGCCATCCTCGCCCGTTTTGAGGAGATCGGGCAGCCCATCGCCAGCGTTCCCCGCGTATGCGACTTCGATGGGCCCGCGGACGACGACCTGTGCGCGCTCCACCGGGTCTGGACGCGTAAGGGGGCGCCGAGGCTGGTCGCGACCGGAGAGGGGAGGGTGCTGGTTTGGCCGACCGAGGTGAAGCCGGCCGCGGCGGACGCTCTGGAGGCGGTGTTCCGCCACCCAGAGGCCCTGCGCACCGTCGCCTTCCGGATCCGGGCTTCGGCGATCGTCAGCTACGTGCGGGTGGCGCTCGATGACGGCACCGGCGCCCGCGTTCAGTCCGAGGTCGTGCAGGTCCCCCGCGACGAGTGGGCGAGCGCCGAGCTTTCTGTCCGGGAGTTTCGCCCGGCGGAGGTCGGCGGCTGGTCCGCTCAGGCTCGGTTGCTCCGGATCGAGGACCTCACGGGGCTGCTCTCCGAGGACCGCGGGCCGAACGAGCTTTGGATCGACGACCTGGAGCTGCGGTGAAGCTTGAAGCCGACCACGCAGGTCAAGGCGCCCGGCTGATCGTCCAGAAGTATGGCGGCAGCTCGGTCGCTGACCTTGGCAAGCTGCGCGCGGTGGCCGCCCGGGTGGCTCGGACACGGGCGACGGGCGCCCGCGTGGTCGTCGTGGTGTCGGCGATGGGCAATACGACCAATGAACTGCTGGCGCTGGCGCGACAGGTGAGCGCGAGCCCGGGAAGGCGGGAGCTGGACATGCTGATCAGCGTCGGAGAGCGGGTGAGCATGACGCTCCTGGCCATGGCGCTGGCCGATCTGGGTGTGCCAGCGCGGTCGTTCACCGGCAGCCAGAGCGGGATCGTGACCGATGAGCACCACGCGAACGCCCGGGTGTTGGAGGTCCGGCCCGACCGCGTACGGGCGGCAATAGACCGCGGTGAGGTGGCGATCGTCGCCGGCTTCCAGGGGGTGAGCCGGTCGCGAGAGGTCACCACGCTGGGCCGAGGCGGCAGCGATACCACCGCGGTCGTCCTCGCAGCAGCGTTGCAGGCTGACGAGTGCGAGATCTGCTCCGATGTAGACGGCATCTGGTCCGCCGACCCGCGGACCGTGCCCGGCGCGAGGAAGATTGAGCGCCTTTCGGTGGACGAGGCCCTCGCCCTTTCGCGGAATGGGGCGAAGGTGCTGTACGAGGAGGCCGTGGAGTGGGCCAAACGCGAAGGGGTCACGCTTCGGGCCAGCCAGACGGACAATCCCGAGGGGACGGGGACTGTGGTGGCCCCGGGACTCGTGGCGCCCCGTGTGGTGGCCGTCACAGCGGACACCGACCTCG
>SHYV01000003.1 GCA_009692605.1 Myxococcales bacterium | reverse complement strand
GCTCGTTCCCCCCGGCGCCCCCCCCGGCGCCCCCGACATCGCTGCGCTTGATTCAGTGGGCTCGAGTGAACCTCCCGTGAGCGGGTCATCGGCAGATGCGCCAGTCGCGCTCTCCAAGCCTGAGGTGAAGGCGGTGGTGAAGGCGGTGGTGAAGGCGGTGGCGAAGCCCGCCACTTCCGAGGCTGCGGTCAGCGTTGCTCCGGCGCCCGCTGCGAAGGGCTTCTATCGGGTCACCGGCGAGGCCGACACGGTGGTGCTCGTAGGGGCTGGCGGCCGGTACCCTGCGGGCGATCTCCCCGCCGGGAACTACGCGATCGAGGCCGCCTTCCTGGGCGGTGCGATGGCCCCTGCCGGAAAGGTCACGATCACGGGCGGGCAGGCGACCACCATCAAGTGCATGTCGGTCTTCCAGCGCTGCGAGTGACGCGGATGTGGGCGGCACCGGAACCGCTCCCGCCGTTCGCTGCTATAATTGTCCGATGATCTCTCTTCTGCTCGTCCTCCTCCCCGGGCTCGCCCCCGCCGACGAGCTCGTGGCCGGAGATGCGCTGCGCATCTACTTCGACTCGTCCGGCACCTGGAACGATCAGGACGCCGGGATGGGTTTTCAGGCGCTGCACGGGCCCGAGTGGGTGGACTGGGCCTATGCCGGCTACCCGTGGCAGATGTTCGCCTTCGAGTATGATCTTCTTGACGAGTCGCTCGCCTACTACGCCAACTCCAACGATGAGTTTGCGTCGTGCTTCGTGAGCGGCGAGGCGGACCTCTCGACCTCCGATGCGGCTATCGCCACGTACACCTACACGGGGACGGGGGCCGAGATCGTAGGGACTCAGGCCTGGCTCCGGGCGGGCAAGGAGGTCCGGGTCAACTTTCACGTTACCGCTGGGCCCGGCGCTGAATTGGAGGAGCTGGGCCTCTATTTCGAGGTCGATCCCGATCCGGACGGCGTCTTCGAGACCATCAACGATGTCCTTGACACCGACGGGGACGGCGCCGACGACCTTGCGGTCAGCTCGGCCGCGGCCACTGGCTACGCCCTCGCTTTCGGAGCCTGTGATCCGGTTATTTCCGAGCTGGGTCACCACGCAGGCTGGAGCACGAGCTACTCCGCTCGCCCGACGCTCGGGGACGACGACGAGGCCGTTGCTGACTCCGCGTTGGGCATCCGGCTCGCCCCGCGCGGCTCCATCGCCGCAGGTGCGTCGTCGGACTTCACCTTCGTGGTCATCGAGGGGGACAGCGTGGCCGAGGTCGCGGCTGCGTGGGCGGTCACGGATCTTTGCGCGGGCTGCGACGCGGACGGGGACGGCCACAGCGGCGTGTTTTGCGGCGGGGACGACTGCGATGACGCCGCGCCCGACGCCTACCCGGGCGCCGAGGAGATCTGGTACGACGGGATCGACGAAGATTGCGGCGGTGGGTCGGACTACGATCAGGATGGGGATGGCCACGAGAGCCCGGCGGCGCCGGACGGACTGGGCGACGACTGTGAGGACACCGACGCTGGCGTCTACCCCGGCGCCGAGGACGTCTTGTACGATGGCGTCGACGCGGACTGCTCTGGGGACTCCGACTACGACGCCGATGGGGACGGGTATGACACGGATGATTTTGGCGGCGACGACTGCAACGACAATGACGCCGCGGTGAACCCCGAGGCGGCTGAGGTCTACTACGACGACATCGATCAGGACTGCGACGGCAATGACGATGATGCCGACGGGGACGGCTTCGACAGCCCCCTGGACTGTGACGACACCAACCCGGAGATCTACCCAGGCGCCGTCGGGGTCGAAGGCGACGGTGTGGACTCCGACTGCGATGGCAGCGACGATGACGTCGCGCCGGACCCGGTCGATGACACCGGCGACGCGGTGAAGGTCGAAGGGGGTTGCGGCTGCGCGACGCCTTCATCCGGCGGGGGTTGGCCTGCGTGGTTGGCCTTCGCGCTCGCTGCGCTGGGGTTCCGTCGGTCCGGGGGCCGCGCCGGGGCTACTTGATCGTTGGTCCGAGCGTGACGTCGGTGACCACCGACTGCCCGCCTAGAACGCGGGCGCGCACCATGTCGCCCGACAGGAACAGGGTGGGGTTGTTAAGCGATTTCAGTGGGATCGCTGCCGCGACGCTCGCGGGAGTGGTCCCTTGCGGCTGGTACCAGTAGGCGCCGGTCGGGTCCCGCGACACGGTGTAAAAGGTTCCGTACCCGCTGGTCACCATGGATACGAGCTCTCCGGGGAGCGACCAGGGGCCTCCGCCGGGCGAGAACGCGCCGCCGGCGAGGTCGCTCCACTGCGACTTCCATTCTGCGGTTGAGTTCGAGCGGAGCAGCGTGAACAACGACAGCCCACCGGGGCGGGAGGCCGCGTCGGGCAGCACGTCGAAGGTGATCGCCGCCGGCGACCACCCTGGGATGGCGGCCCAGTGGCGCGTGCCACGGGCGGGGATCTCAGGCGGTTGGGTGATATCGGCGCGGTAGACATCGACCCCTCCAGCCACCCCGATCGCGACGAGGAGGTTGGACGCGGCGTCGATGGCCGTGGCATGAAGGGTGGGACGCGAGGGCAGGTCCACCATGTTGCGGAGCGACTGGACGCCGCGCTCGTTCACGGTCCAGATCTTGAGCGAGCCGCCCTTGCCTGCCGGGGAGGGTACCCAGAGCGGGAGGACGAGCTGCCCGCGTGCGTCTGTGATCCCCCGGTCGAAGAGATCCGCGGTCGGGTAGGGCAGCGACGCGGTCTGCACCGACCGGAAAGACGTTCCGTCGAGTCGCCCGAACGCCATGGTCGCAGTGGTGGTGCCTGGGACCAACCAGTAGACGTACCGGGAGAATGACTCGCCTGCCCGGGAGCGGGTGAGCACCGGGTCCACCGGGCTGGCCAGATCCGCCAGCCAGTATTGGGCGAACGCCCGCGTCTGCGCGCGTGCGTCGAACTGCATCAGGTAGAGCGCTGCAGCGGAGCCGGTAGCGCCCTGCCGGTCTTGCACCCACGGGAAGATCGTCCCGAGGTTTTGGGCGATCGTCGGCTCCCAGACCGGTGTTCCCGCGATCGGCTTGGGCGTAGCGAGGGTGAGCTTTACGGGTGCAAACGTGAGCGCGCCGCCGGGATCCTGCACGCTGACCGTGATGGTGTAGTCGCCCGCCGCAAAACCTGCGGAGCTGGGGATCTCGAGCAGGACGTTGCGCTCGGAGTGGGGCGCGAGGCTCCAAGTGGAGGCGACGTCGAAAGCGGGAGGCGTGTTGTACCGCTCGGACTTTCCCTTGGGCCCATTGATGGAAAAGCGGGCGAGGTGAGGGCGCGCCGCGAGATCGGGGAACATCTGGGTGGTCGCCGACTCGTTCTGGATGGTGAAATCGACGACCACGGGAAACCCGACCAGGGCCTCGGCGTGGACGCGGGCGGAGACGCGCAGACCGCTCGGCGTGGCGGTGCTCTCCGTGGCGGCGGGCGGGTTCGCCAGTGCGGGCGCGACGAACAGCGCGCCCAAGAAGGAGACCTGGAAGGCCACCCGGAAGGCGAGCTGAGAGGCGAGCGGGAACGTAAGCGGGGCGGCGGGCGGGGCGGCGAGCGGGAACAGTGCGCTGAGCATGATGGCGCCAATATGGCACGCGGACGCCGGGCTGGCAGCGCCGGGAATGTCCCGATTGGTCGCCGTCCCGCTCGCCGGTGGAGGGGAGGTCTGGTTGGGCCAGTTGTTAGGAGCACCGAATGATCAAGTACCTAGGCTCCAAGCGCACGCTGATCCCGACGATCATGCGCGTCCTTTGGGCGGTCCAGCCGGCGACTTCGGGGGCCGGCAGCACGGTGATCGACCTGTTTTCAGGCACCTCGCGGGTGGGTCACGCCGCGAAGCGGGTTGGCTACCGCGTGCTGGCCAACGACCACAACGCCTACGCCGCCACCCTGGCCCGCTGCTATGTCCAGGCCGATGCGGACGAGCTCGGCTCCCTGGGCCTCATGCGGAGCGCGGGGTCACTCGTGGCCGAGTTCAACCGCTTGCCGGGTTCGGCGGGGTACTTCACGGATACGTTTTGTGAGCGCAGCCGGTTTTTTCAGCCACGTAACGGCGCTCGCATCGACGCAATTCGTGAGGAGATCTGCCGGAAGGGCCTTTCGCCAGAGCTTGAAGCGGTGGTTCTTGTCTCGCTCATGGAGGCCGCGGACCGCGTCGACTCCACGACCGGCCTCCAAATGGCCTACCTCAAGCAGTGGGCACCCCGGGCGCATCACCTGCTTGAGCTGCGGGTCCCGGAGCTGCTGCCTGCCGCTCGGTCTGGAAAGGGCGGAGCGCACCAGCTCGACGCCGCCGAGGCGACCGCTACCCTGGTGGGCGATGTGGGCTACCTCGATCCGCCGTATAATCAGCATAAATATCTTGGAAACTATCATATCTGGGAGTCTTTGGTGCTGTGGGACAAGCCGGAGACGTACGGGGTGGCCTGCAAACGCGTCGACTGCCGCGATCGGGGCAGCCGGTTCAACTCGCGTCCGGCGGCGCGCGAGGCGCTGCGGCAGGTCATCGAGGGGCTTCGGGTGAAGCACCTCGTCGTATCGTTCAGCAACGAGGGGTACATCACGCGCGAGGACATCGAGTCCATGCTTCGGGGGCGGGGGGAGGTGGCCGTGATCGAGCACGACTTCAAGCGCTACGTTGGCGCGCAGATCGGGATCCACAATCCGAAGGGCGAGAAGGTCGGTGTGGTCAGCCACCTTCGGAACACGGAGTACGTCTATGTCGCCTCGCCGGACGCCGAGGTGATCGGACGCGTGCGGGCGCTGGCCGGCTGACGAGCCCGCTTGACTCGGCCGCCTAAACCACGCGACCGATGCGCCGGAGCTGAATGACCTCGCCAAGCCTCGTCGCGGCGACCACCGCTGCGGTCGCGGTGGGCGCTAGGACGGTGACCGTCTCTTCGCCGTGGACCGTGGCGAGGCGGACTTCGAACCCCAGGGCGGCGATGGTCGGGACCTCGGGCGACGCGGAAGGCCCATCTCCCCGACCGGCGGGAATGCCCTTTTTCGCTCGGTACTGGGTCACTGCGGACCGGGACACGCCGACGCGCTGAGCGATCACGGTGTCCGCGACGCGCCCAAGCTCGGCTTCGACGGCGGTGAGCGCCAGCTCCACGCGGGTGGGTGGGCCCTCTCCCGCACGCCACTGGGCTTCGATGCCGCGACGATGGCGGTACATCCGTACGTTCTCGGGGCTGACCCCGGCCTGCTCCGCGACGGTGCGGTCCGGCACGGTCCCGAGCACGTCGAAGTAGGCGTCGAGCCGCGACGCCTTGGCCTTGCGGGCGGTCTCCGGCGCGAACGACGAAGGGCTGAGTGCCGCAGCGGCGTTGGGGGCTTCGCGGGTGGGGGTGGGGTTGTCAAAGGCGCGGATGCCCATGCGCTTTCGCCAGGCGAGCACGGTCTTTCGGGAGATCCCCAGCCGGGCCGCGATGACGCTGTCCGCCACCCGGCCGACGTCGGTCTCCTGCTCAAGGCGCTTGCTGGCGTCGCGGATCATGCCCGCACGTAACTCAGGCCCGCAGTCCCGGGGCCTCTCGCCCTACCGCCTGAACGTACTCGTCGTACGAACCCTCGTACACGCGCGGCCCCTCGGAGGTGAGCTCGACGACGCGGGTGGCGAGCGCGCGCAGGAACGCCCGGTCATGGCTCACGAAAACGATGGTGCCATCATAGTCGGAGAGCGCCTTGACCAGCGCTCGCTTGGTGGTCAGGTCCAGATGGTTGGTCGGCTCGTCCAGCACGAGCAGGTTCGGCGCGTCATACAACATCTTGGCGAGCGCGAGCCGTGCTTTCTCGCCGCCGGACAGGACGAAGATGGGCTTGTCTACGTCGTCGCCGGAGAAGCCGAACGCGCCGGCGAGCTGCCGCAGCGTGCCCATCCCGGCGCGTGGCGCGTGGGCTTCGAGCTCTTCGAGCACGGTGTGGTCGCCATCGAGCTGCTCCATCTGGTGCTGTGCGTAGTACCCGAGCCCCACCGAGGCTCCGATCACCACGTCGCCCGTGTCGGGGGTGAGCGCAGACGCCATCATCTTCAGCAGCGTGGTCTTCCCGGCGCCGTTTTCTCCCATGATCGCCCAGCGCTCGGTCCGGCGGATCATCAGCGTGACACCCTTGTGGATGGCGCGCTCGCCGTATCGTTTGCTCACGCCCTTCAGCGCGATGACGTCGTTGCCGCTGCGATCTGGCTTGCGGAACGCGAAGGTGCGCTCGATGATGCGGCGCGGGGGCTCGATCTTCTCGATCTTGTCGATCTTCTTGGCCCGCGACTGCACCTGCGACGCCTTGGACGGCTGCTTCTTGAACCGCTCGATGAACCGCAGCTCCTTCTCCAGCATCGCCTGTTGCTTTTCGTACTCCGCCTCGCGCTGGGCGGCGTCGAGGATTCGGGCTCGCTCGTACGCGTCGTAGTCTCCGCTGTAGCTACGGAACTTCCCACCATCAATCTCGATCACCCGTCGAACGACGCGGTTCAGCACGTCGCGGTCGTGGCACGTCATGAGGACTGCGCCCGGGTACTCGCGCAGCCAGCCCTCCAACCAGACGATGCTCTCGATGTCGAGGTAGTTGGTGGGCTCGTCGAGCAGCAGCAGCTCTGGGCGCGCGAGCAGGATTCGGGCGAGCTGTACCCGCATACGCCATCCACCCGAGAGCGCGCCGATCGCGCCGTCCACCTCTTCGTTCCGGAAGCCCAGTCCAGAGAGGATCGCGCGCGCCCGGGCGTCGAGATCGTAGCCGCCGCGCTCCGAGAACTGGGCCTGCACCTCGCCGTAGCGCTCAATCACTCGATCGTAGTCGGGCGCGTCGCAGTCTCCGAGCCGCTCCTCGAGCAACGCGAGCTCCTCTCCGAGGTCGGCCAGCGTGCCTGCCCCTGCGATGGTCTCGGCGAGCACGCTGCGCTCGCGCCACTCTGCGAAGTCCTGCCGGAAGTAGCCCAGCGTGAGCCGCTTTGGGCGCTCGACGGTGCCTTCGTCTGGGCGCTCTTCGCCCAGGATCATACGGAAGATCGTCGTCTTTCCGGCTCCGTTGGCGCCAACCAGCCCGACCTTCTCGCCGGGGTTGATCTTCAACGACGTGTCGAGGAACAGCACCTGACTGCCGTGTTGCTTGGTAACGTTCGAGAGCTCGACCATGGGGCCCGGTGGTTGACCCCGCCGCTAATCCGCGGCGCCGGGAAGTTGTAGTGGCGTGCGCCGCGATAGGTCTGGACGCGTCAAGCCCAAACCGCCATGCTCTTCGCGACCTTCGACTACTTCCTGTTCCTGCCCGTCGTAGCGGTGGTGCATTGGCTGATCGGTTCGCCCTTCGGGAGAACCTCCTGGCTGTTCCTTGTCAGCCTGGTGTTCTACGCCGCCTGGGACCCTGGCGACACGGTTGCTCTGCTCGCGATCGTTGGGATCTCCTACATCTTCGGCCTCGTGCAGAGACGTGCGCCGGAGTCGGCGCGGGGCCTGCTGCTCGCGGCGGCGGCGGTGTGCCTGCTTGGCCCGATGGTGTACTTCAAGTACACCCGCTGGGTGATGGACACGCTCTCGGTGTTCGTCGATGTCACCGTGCCCGAGCGGCACCACCTGCCGATCGGCATCTCCTTCTACAGCTTTCAGGCGCTGGCCTACGTCATTGACGTGCGCCGGACCCTGGGCGCCCGTTCGCGCGGCGAGGTGCCGAAGCACCCGCTGGAGGTAGAGAGCAATCCGATCCGCTTTGCGACCTTTCTCCTGTTCTTTCCGCACCTCGTGGCGGGACCCATCCTGCGAGCCGGTACGTTGCTCACGCAGCTTCGGCTGCCTCGGCGACTGGACCCTGAGGACGTCTCCTACGCGCTGACCCGGCTGGCGACTGGGCTGGTAAAGAAGCTGCTGATCGCGGACGTGCTGCGCGTCGGCGTGGTGGACTCGATGTTCGCCGACCCGGTCCGCTTTGGCGCGTTCGAGACGCTCGTCGCGTTGTACGCCTATAGTCTTCAGATCTACTGCGACTTCTCCGGGTACACGGATTTCGCGATCGGCTCGGCTCGCCTGTTCGGGTTTCGGATCCCGGAGAACTTCGACCGGCCCTATCGAGCGCTTTCGGTGGCGGAGTACTGGCGGCGGTGGCACATCACGCTCTCCGACTGGGTGCGGGACTACGTCTACTACCCGCTGGGTGGCTCGCGGGAGGGGCGGCTCGGGCCGATTCAACCCTACCTGAACACCTACATCACGTTGGTGATTCTCGCCGTGTGGCACGGCGCGAACTGGACGTTCGTGCTCTACGGGTTGCTGCACGGCACCGCCGTCAGCATCAACCGGTACGTCAAGCGGGCCGGCTGGTCCGTGGAGGCGCCGAGCTTCGTCCAGGCGAGCTGGCGGTGGGCGCTGACCTTCCACTTCGTCGTGCTGGCGCGGATCCTGTTTCGTTCGCCGGACCTTGATGTCGCCGGCAGCGTGGTGGAGCAGCTGGTGCACGGCAACTGGGCCTGGCCGCGCTACTCCCTTCACGCTTGGGTCGTCCTTGCGCTCGGGTATGCGCTGCATGCCTCGCCCCCGGACTGGGCCACTCGAGCCCGGGCGGCGTTCGGCCGCTTGCCAGCGCCGGTCCAGGGTGCGCTGCTCGTTGTCGCCGGATGGCTCTGCGTACAGTACGGCCCCGGCGATAGCCTCGCGTTCATTTACCATGATTTTTAGGCGCTTTCGTCCGGCCCCGAGGTTCCATGCTCGTTGACGCACCTGGTATTTCCCGCCTCCTCGGTGTGTTCGGTACTGCTGGCTTCGCGCTGGCGCTGACGTACACCCACCCCGCGCTGGCCTCCTTCCGGCCGTGGGAGCCCGGCGACCCCGTCCCGGTTTTTTCGAGGCTGCTGCCTGCCTCGGGCCCGCGCGTGGTCGAGGCCGATGATGGCCAGCTCGTGGACGCCGACCCTGTCCTTGCCGCTGCGGGGCCGGCTTCGGCGGTTGAGGCCTCGCTCACGGTGGGTGCTCCCGCTGACCCGATCGTCGCCGCCCTGGCGTCCCGCCCGCCGGGGGTGCCAACGGCGCTGGTCGACGCCGGGCATCGGGGAATGGACGCGTTCTACCGGAAGCTCGCGCTCGCGGAAGCCGGGCAGGGCATCGCCCGGGCGAGCCAGTGGGGCGACTCCACGATCGCCGCAGACGGCATCACGTCCACGGTCCGTGGGCGGCTGCAGGCGCGATTCGGAGACGCCGGTCCGGGGTACCTGTCCATGGGGATGGACCCCCGTTGGAACGTGCGTCAGGACGTGGTCGTGACGCCTCACGGCGACCTCTCGACGGTCAGCCTGATGTTGGGCGGAGGCGGGGGCCGCTACGGGTACGGCGGGATCGCGTCCACCGTGCCAGCGGAAGGCTATGTCTCGGTCACGGGTCCGAAGCAGGCGGATGGCAGCCGCCTCGTGATGAAGCACTTCGAGCTCTGGTACCAGGTCGGCCCGCCGATCGTGGAGGGCGAGGGGGGGGCCGGGGCGGCCGAGGGGGCCGGGGCGGCCGGGGCGGCCGAGGGGGCCGGGGCGGCCGAGGGAACCGCGCGCGGGGACTGGTGGGCGCGCGTGGGGGGGAGGGGCGTGGGGGGGGGCAGCTCGGCTTCGGAGTCCACGGGGGACCGGTGGAAGCTCGTGGACGATCCGGAGGGGTTCACCAGCGCTTCGGCGGGCGCCGGGGCCTCGGGGCCGGTGACGATGTACGGGATGGTCCTGGAGACGGGCGGGCCGGGGGTGGTCTGGGATGCGCTGGGTGTGGTGGGGGTCGGAAGCCGGTCGTTCACCCAGCACAACAGGTCCCACCTCACCAATCAGGTCTCCCATCGCAATCCCGACCTCGTGGTGGTGATGCTCGGCGGCAACGAGCTGGGGCTGCCGGTGCTCGGGAAGGGCGACGGCGGCGACTACCTGCCCTACTACATCGACGCGGTGCACAGGCTGCGGGCGGGGGCGCCCCAATCGAGCTGCCTCATCATCACGCCGCTGGATCAGGGCACGCGCGACGGCGGGCCGGCGCGGTCCAAGCCAAACCTCGCCCGGGCGGCGGCGGTGCAGCAGGAGGCGGCCGCGCAGGAGGGGTGTGCGTTCTGGAATGCCTGGTCGGCGATGGGGGGTGACGGTGCCGTGGTGCGTTGGTCCTCGATGAAGCCGCCGCTTGCGTGGTCCGATCTGCTCCACCTGTCTTCGGCGGGCCAGGACATCATCGGGCAGATGCTGGCGGACGCGATCGAGGCTGGTTTCTCGGATTGGACAGCGCGAGGTGGGGCTCGTCAGCCCATGCCGACTCCCCCCGCCCCCGCCCCCGCCCCCGCCCCCGCCCCCGCCCCGCCTGCGGTGCGCCCATGAGCGCATTCCTCAGAATGGGTAGGATCCCCGGAGGGGGGATCCTACCCATTTTGGTGGCTGGTGGGATTTCGGTTGGGCAGGCTGCGGCTGCGGAGCCGGGCTGGGTGCAGACGGTGGACGTGCCGGATGCGCACGGGCCGCCCGACGTCGCGTGCACGAAGACCGGCTCTACCAAGTCGCCGGGGGTGTCGTCGACCGGCACGTCGGCGACAGAGACCACGCCCATCGACGTCGGGGCGATGGGGAGCTTTGCGCTCGACGTGGCCTCCCAGCAGCCGCAGCTGACCCCCGAGGATCGTGTCCGTTTGCAGATCGGCGAGGTGTACGACGTCGCTCGGGTCCCGCTCGAGCCGCTCCGTGGAGATGCGACAGCGCTCGCCCGCGTCCACGCCGTCTACGACGCGATGGCGCGGCGGGACCGCGTGGTTCGGGTCGCGTTCTGGGGCGCCTCCCACGTGGCGGGCGAGTACTACACCGGCGAGGTCCGACGCCAGCTTCAGGCCCAGTTCGGGGACGCCGGGCACGGCTTCGTCATGCCGGCTGCTCCCTGGTCGGGCTACCGCGGTAGCGACGTCAACCTCTGTACGCAGGGGGCCTGGGTGAGCGACTACGACCGGCGCACCGGCGGGCGTGGGGACGGGCTGCTCGGCGTGGCGGGAGTCAGCGTCGAGTCGTCCGCGACCTCGAGCCTTGGCTGGGTGCAGACGACGAAGTCGAACCCGCAGGGGCAACATGTCACGCGGTTCGAGGTCCAGCTCTTGTTGCAGCCGGCTGGAGGCAGCGTGGACCTTACCGTCGACGATGCCGCCCCGGTCAGGGTTTCGACGCGTGGGGACACCGGCCCGGGGATGACCGTGCTGCGGGTGCTGGACGGTCCACATCGTCTGACCGTTCAGCCTGCCGGGGACGGGCCGGTTCGGCTCCTCGGGGTGAACATGGAGGCGGACGGGCCGGGTGTGGTGGTCGACGCCATGGGGGTGAGCGGGCGGACGATGTCGTCGTGGACACGCTGGAGCGCCCCGCTGCAGTCGGCGTTTCTGGAGCGCCGTCCGCCGGACCTCGCGGTGCTGGCCTACGGCACGAACGAGGCAAACGACCCCAAGCTGAACCCGGACACCTATAGGGCGGAGCTCCGGGTGAGCCTGTCGCGGTTCCGCGAAGTGCTGCCGGGCGCGGCCTGCGTGCTGGTCGGGCCGAGTGACCGGGGAAAGAAGCTCAGCGGCTCGAATTTCGCGATCTGGGGCCCGACCGCATGGGTGGCGAAGGTGCAGGCGGAGGTCGCCCTGGAGTTCGGGTGTGCGAGCTGGGACATGCAGGCTGTGACCGGCGGCCCTGGGAGCATGCTCCGTTGGCGGCTGCTCGACCCGCCGTGGGCCGCGGCCGATCTCATCCACTTCATGGCAGCGGGGTACCAGGAGATCGGACGCCGGTTTGTGGGGGCGATGGCGGCTGTGTGAGCGTCGAATTGCATTTTTCTCGTCGACTCTACCCTTGCCATGTCAATACATGCTATAGAAGTGGTCCCACCCTTCCGCCTTTCCGGGCGGGAATACACCCCCAGGTCCACCATGAGCGCAGCCCTCCTTGAGTTCGATGAACCCGGTCGCCCATCCGCCCCGCTGGGCGGAGACGCTCCGTCTGTGATCGCGGACACGCTCCGGACGCAGGGTGTGGATGCGCCCGGCTCGCTCTACAACGAGGCGTTGAACCTGGCTCGTGAAGGTCTGCTGGGGCCGAGCTCACAGCGCCTTCAGATGCTCATCTGTCTCGACCCGGATGACGCGGACGCGCACCTGCTGTTGTGCAAGGTCCTTGCGTCGCAGGGCAAGCCGAGCGAGGCGCTCGCCCGTCTGGAAGCGGCGGTCGAGGCAGGCGCAGTGTCGCCGGGCGGCCTGCGCGAGCACCTTGAAGGCTTGATTCGCACCGACCGCCAGAAGGACGAGGATCACCGCTCGCGGGTCTCCGCTCGTGAGCAGGGCGAGATCAAGGCGTTGCGGCTGGAGGCCCGCAACCTGCGTTCCGAGACGGTGCGGCTGGAGGCCGAGGTCACCGAGACGAAGGGTCGTGAGTCGAAGTGGCGCGTGGGTTCGATGGTCGGCGCTGGCGCGGCGGTGCTGGCTGTGCTCGCCTTCGGGGTCGTGACGCTGTTCAGCGCTCAGGGTGTGACGGAGGTGGCGGCCGTCGCTCCGCCGGTGCCGACCGAGATCTTGCAGTTGCAGGCTGGTGCGGCTGCGGCAGCCCCCGTCGATGCCGTCGTCCCGTCGGCGCCGCAAGCGCCGGTCCAGGCTGCGGCTGTAGACCGGTCCGTTGGCTTGCCGACCAGCCATCTGGTCGAGTCGGGTGACTCGTTGTACAGCCTCGCGGGGCTGTACTACGGGGACAAGATGAAGTTTGCCAAGATTCGGGACGCCAACAAGGCGGTGCTGAAAGGCGGGATCGCGCTCAAGCTCGGGATGAAGTTGTCGATCCCCAGGTAGCGGGCAGGGCGGTACGCCAACCCCGCGTGCACAGTCCCCCACCCCGGCGTAGAGCGCGCCGATGACCCAACCCGCCGGTGTCTCGTTCGCTGCCCTCGCTCTCGATCCCCGCGTTTTAGCGGCGATCGTCGACGCTGGGTACACCACGCCCACGCCGGTCCAGCTCGCCGCTATCCCCGCGGTCTTAGCGGGTCAGGATGTCGTGGGAATCGCGCAGACCGGCACCGGCAAGACCGCGGCGTTCATGCTCCCCATCCTCACGAAGCTCGCCGCGCTTCCGGCCGACGCCCCCCGCGGCACGAAGGTGCTGGTGCTGGCCCCTACGCGCGAGCTTGCGGCCCAGATCGAGGAGAACGTTCGCATCTACGCGAAGCACCTTCAGGTCCGGGTGGCGTCGATCTTTGGAGGGGTCGGAGAGAACCCGCAGATCAACGCCTTGCGGGCTGGCTACGAGGTGATCGTGGCCTGCCCGGGGCGCCTCATCGACTTGATGGATCGCCGGAATGGCAACTTCGCCGGCCTGCAGTATCTGGTGCTGGACGAGGCCGACCGCATGCTGGACATGGGGTTCTTGCCGTCCATCAAGCGGATCGTCGGCGCGATGCCGCGCACCCGTCAGACGTTGATGTTCTCGGCCACCCTCTCGCGTGAAATCGAGGGACTTACCCGTGAGTTTCAACGAGCACCGAAGAAGATCGAGATCGGGCGCCGGGCCGACCCCGCGGCCACGGTCACGCAGAAGATCTACGAGGTGCCGCAGCATCTCAAGCTGGCGCTGCTGGCGCACCTGCTGCGGGAGGAGTCCGCGCCGGAGGGCGAGGCGGGCGGCACCGGGGACGACGGGGACGAGGCCGCTGTCAGCGCCGACGGCCGGTTCGACCAGGCCGAACTGGAGATGGACAGCGTGCTCATCTTCTGCCGGACGCGGCACGGGGCCGATCGGGTGGCGAAGAGGCTCGAGCAGATGCAGATCCGGACCGGGGTTCTGCACTCCGACCGGACCCAGCCCCAGCGGATGCGCGCGCTGGCCGATTTCAAGTGCGGCGCAGTGCGGGCGCTGGTGGCGACGGACATCGCCGCGCGAGGCATCGACGTCAACGGGATCTCCCACGTCGTCAACTACGACTTTCCGCCATTGTCCGACGACTACGTGCACCGGATCGGTCGAACGGGGCGGGCGCTGGCGACCGGAGACGCGATCAGCTTTGTCACCGAGACCGACCGCGACGCGCTGCGGCTGCTGGAGCGCACGCTGGGCCACGCCATCCCGCGCGCCCGCGCCGAAGGCTTCGACTACGCGGCGCTCCCCGCGCCGGGTGCGGTGCCAGCGCGGCAGAACCTGAACATGCCCGCCGCCAAGAAAGGGGGTGGTCCCACGACGCACGGCGGCCGCTTGGCCGCTTGGACCGACCCGGCCAACAAGCATAAAAAGAAGGATTGGCGCCACAAATAGCAAAGTGGGTAGGATCCGCCCTCCGGGGATCCTACCCACGCCACTTTGCGCGCATGGCCAGCAGGGCGGGGACGACGAGCGGCACGGCGAGCGTGGAGAGCACCATGCCGCCGACCATGATGACGCCAAGCCCGCGGTAGAGCTCCGAGCCGCTGCCCTGCCCCGCGGCGAGCGGCAGCATGCCGATCACGCTGGTGACCACGCTCATCAGGATCGGCCGTAGCCGCGAGGCGGCAGCCTCCCGAAGCGCGTCCCTCGGGCGTACCCCCTGCGCGAGAAATTCCTCGGCCTGACTGACGATCAGGATGCTCGTGTTCACGACCACGCCGGCCAGCAGGATCGTGCCCAGCATCGCGACCATGTCGAACTCCACCTTCGCGACCAGATGCGCTGCGGCCAATGCCAGCAGCGCGCCACACACGCCCAACGGCACCGCGGTGAGGATGACCAGCGGCTGGGACCAGGACTTGTAGAGCGCCACGAGCAGCAGGTAGATGAGCACGAGTGCGTACCCGAAGCTGCTCTGCAAGCCCCGAAATGTCTCGCTGAGCCGGTCTGCGGTGCCGCCGGTGGCCATCAGATATCCGGCGGGCAGCCCCGCCCGGAGCGGGTCGAGCACGGTCGTCTCGCAGGCCTGCAAGGCGGCCCCGAGCGCTGCCCCTTCGCCCAGGTTCACGGTGAGCGTGATCGCTCGCGCCTGATCGAGGTGAGGGATCGACACCGGGCCGAGCACCTCGACCACGTCCGCCACCGCATCGAGCGGAACGCCGGGGCGTATGTACAGAGCCTTGAGCGCGCCCGCGTCGTGGCGGTACCGGTCCTCGCCGATCAGCACGACGTCCAGCTCCCGCCCTTCGTCGAGGTAGGTCCCGACCCGGCGGCCTCCGACGGCGACCTCGACCGCGTTGGCGACCTCCTGCGGGGTGATCCCCAGGGTGGCGAGGGCGATGCGGTCGGGGAGCACCTGAATCTCGGGATTTCCGGCTTCAAAATTGGAGCGTACGCTGACGACGCCCGGGAGAGTGCGCAGGTTCGCTTGCAGCTTCGCGGCGAGCCTGGTCAGCTCCCCGAGGTCCGGGCCGGAGACGGACACCTCAAACTGTCGACCTGGATCCTGAAAGATGCTGGCCCGGATCGGAAAAAGGAAGCGGAAGCCGGGCACGGTGGCGACCCGCCCACGCAGCTCACCGAGAAAGGCGGAAAACTTCGCGGGCGGCGTGTGCTCTGCGGTCAGCGTCATGCCGACCGCCGAGAACCGCGACGACAGCACGACGAACGTGCGGTCCACCCGCGGGTCCGCGAGCAGCGACTGCTCCAGCGGCGCCAGGAGCTCCCCGGCTGCCTCCGAGGACGTCCCGGGAAGCGCGCGGGCGAGCGTCAGGATGAGGTTGCGGTTGCCTTCGGGCAAGTAGCTCGGGGCCGGCACGGCGAGGACGCCCAGTCCGCTCACGCTGATCGCCGCGAGCAGCACCAGGATTCGGACCCAGGCGTGGCGCGTGATCGCGTCGATGATCCGGCCATAGAGCCTGCCGAGCCAACCGCCGCCAGAGACCGTGGTGACCGCTCCGGTGCCGAGCCACGCGGCCGCGGCTGGAACGACCGTCAGCACCGCGATGAGGCTGCCCACGGCGGCGACCGAGATCCCAATGGCGAGGTCCCGAAAGATCTGGCCCGCTTCTCCCCCCAGAAAGATCACTGGAGCAAAGACACATACGTTGGTCATCGTGGCTGCCACCATCGCGCCGGCCACCTCGCGCGTCCCCGCCCACGCGGCGTCGGGCACGCTGGCGCCGCGCTCACGGTGGCGGTGGATGTTCTCGACCACCACGATCGCGTTGTCAATCGTGATGCCGACCCCGAACGCCAACCCGGCCAGCGTGATGATGTTCAGCGACCTCCCGAGCCACCACAACACCGGAAAGACGCACAGGACCGCCAGCGGTTGGGCTGCGGCGACCACCACCACCGCGCGGGGTGACCGCAGCGCGATCAGCAGGGCCGCTCCGGCCAGCGCGACGCCGAGCAGCGAGTCGGAGACCGCCCCTGCGAGGGCGTCGTCGATGTAGGTGGTCTCGGAGTAGAGCACGGTGAAGTCGATGGGCACGCCGGAGATGGCGAAGGTGTGGCGCAGCTCCTCGAGCGCGCTCTCCACGCCGTCGGCGGTGGTCGGTACGTTGGCCCCGGTCTGGCGCTGGATGCCGAGGGAGATGCCTGGGATGCCGTTGAGCCGCATCGTCGTCTGCCCGATGGCGGACTCGATGGTCGGCGTGGCGATGTCGCCGAGGTGGACCACGCCTTGGCCGTCGCGCCGAAGCACCACGTTTGCCACCTCGTTGAGCGTCGCCGGTCGGCCGAGGGTGCGCAGCGTGTACTCGCGCTTGCCGCTCCAGAGGGGGCCGCCGCGGCTGTTCACGTCGTGCCGCGGCAGCGCGGCGAGCAGCTCGCTGATCGGGATCCCGCGCGCTGCGGCCGCGTCAAGGTTGGCGAGCAGGTGGACCTCGCGTTTGTCAGCCCCCGCGATGATCATCCCGGCGACCCCTTCCACGCGGCGGAGCCTTGGTGCGATGGCGTCATCTACGGCCTGCCGCAGCTCCTGGACGGGCAACGGGGTGACGTTCCCGGCGGCGTCCCGTATGCCCTGTACGGCCACCCACATCATCGGCGACTGTTGGTCGCTCGTGGTCGCGGTGGCCTCGGGCGGGTCGGCGTCTCCGGGGAGCCCCTGCACCCCGCCGAGCTTGTTGAGCACGTCGATCATCGCGACGTTGCGGTCCACGCCGTCCTCGAACTTCAGCGTGATCGTGGACCGGCCCGAGCCCGAGGTGGACACCAGCTCCCGCATGCCGCTGACGCTGGTGAGCTGGTCCTCGATCCGACGGGTGATCTGGTCCTCGACCTCAGCAGGCGCTGCGCCCGGGTACGCTGTGGTGACCTGAACCTCGGCGGGCTCTACCGTCGGCCGGAGCTGCAGCGGCAGCGTTCGCGCGGCCGTGACTCCGGCGAGCGCGACGAAGATGCACGCGACGATGACGGCGTAGGGGTTCTGGATGCTGGCCCGAATCATGACGTCGGACTCCTCTCCGCACCCTCGATCCGCGAGAGCGCGTTCACACTACGCCGAGCTCTTTCCCGACCGTCACGAAGGCGGCGATGGCCTGATCGACCTGCTCCAGCGTGTGTGCAGCAGAGATCTGCACGCGGATACGGGCTTGGCCCTTCGGCACGACGGGGAAGCTGAACCCGATGACGTAGATCCCGAGCTTCAAGACGCGGTCGGCCATCTCGGTGGCCAGTCGGGCGTCGCCGAGGTGGATGGGGACGATGGGGTGCACCCCGGGCCGAATCTGGAATCCGGCGGCGGTCATCTCGCGGCGGAAGTGGTGGGTGAGCCGCTCGAGGTGATCGCGGCGGGCCGTGCTGCCCGAGAGGATGGAGAACGCCTTCCGGGCTGCGCCGACGATCGGCGGAGGGAGGGTATTCGAGAAGAGGTAGGGCCTGCTCCGTTGCCGCAGCAGCTCGACGATCTCCTTCCGACCCGACGTGTAGCCGCCGCATGCCCCTCCGAGCGCCTTGCCGAGCGTGCCGGTGAGCACGTCGACCCGACCCATCACGCCGCAGTGCTCGATTGACCCGCGGCCGGTGCTGCCTACAAAGCCGGTGGCGTGGCTGTCGTCCACCATCACCATCGCGCCGTGCTCGTCGGCGATGTCACAGATTTGCTGGAGCGGGGCGATGTCTCCGTCCATCGAGAAGACACCGTCGGTCGCGATCAGCTTGACTCGGGCGGAGCCGGCGGCCACGAGCTGGGCGCGCAGGTCATCGAGGTCGAGGTGCTGGTACCGGTAGCGCTGGGCCTTGGCGAGCCGGATGCCGTCGATGATGCTGGCGTGGTTGAGCGAGTCGGAGATGATCGCGTCGTCTTCGCCGAGGAGCGTCTCGAACAGGCCGCCGTTCGCGTCGAAGCAGGAGGAGTAGAGGATGGTGTCTTCGGTGCCGAGAAAGGCGGAGATCTCGGCTTCGAGCGCCTTGTGGATGTCCTGCGTGCCGCAGATGAACCGCACGCTGGCCATGCCGAGTCCGTGGGAGTCGAGGGCCTCTTTGGCGGCGGCGATCAGCGCGGGGTCATCGGATAGACCGAGGTAGTTGTTGGCGCAGAAGCAAAGCACGCTCTGGCCCGCGCTCTGGCCCGCGCTCTGGACCTCGATTTCGCTGCCCTGCGGGGAGACAATGACCCTTTCCCGCTTGTAGGTGCCGGCCTCGTGGATGCCGGCGAGCTCGGTGAGGATCTTCTTGCGGAGGGGTTCGTACATCGGGCAGGGCTCCAGGACGGGGTCAGCGGTCGGGTGCGCCGATCTATCGCGTAGGCCGTCCTGGGGACCGGCGGGATAGCCCCCGGCACCATGACGACCCTGACGACCCCCTACGAGGGCGACCTCACCTACCTGGAGGCCGAACTGCAGTGGATCGAGGCCCGCTGCCAACGAATCGCGGCGCAGCGCAGGCTCGATGCGGCGTCCGGCCACTCAGCTGCTGAGTCACCGCCGTTTGGTCCTCCGGCCGAGAGCCCGCGGCAGATCCAGAAGAAAATGAAGGGGCACCGCGTCGAGGAGGACCGGCTTCGCGCGCAGATCGAGGCGCGCCTGGAGCTCACGCGCGCGGCCGAGCCGCCGGGCGCCGGGTCGCCGAGCGCCGGGCGGGCAAAGCTCGGGCTCGACAGCTTCTGCGCGATGTATTCTCTGGACCCCTTCGAGCGGATCTTGCTCCTGCTGGCGATAGCACCCGCGTTCTCCCGCACCTTCGATGACCTCTACGGCGCGTTGACCCGCGAGGAGTTCTCCCCGGGCGGCCCGACCGTGGAAGCGGTGTTCAATTTCATGGAGTTCGGGTTCGCCGAGCGCATCCTTCGCCGGCGGGTGTTTTCGAAGCTCGGGCCGCTGTACGCCAACGATCTCATGGCGACGATGGGCGCCATGAACGGCCCCGAAGACCTGCTGCACGCCACGGTCCGCGTCTCCGCGCGCACCTTCTCCTACCTGCTTGGCGACAGCCTGCTCGGCACCGAACTGCTCGAGTTCTCCCGCCTGGAAGAGCCGCTGGCCTCTCTCGACGACGTCGTGCTCGACCCCGCCGACAAGCGCCGCATCCTCTCGGTGGTCGAGCGGCACGACGACTACCTGCGCTACCGCAAGGAGTGGGGCCTCGACGACGTGATTCGCTATGGCCGTGGCGTCTTGATGCTTTTTCACGGGCCGCCCGGCACCGGCAAGACGATGACCGCCCACGGGGTGGCCGGTCGCATCGGGCGCAAGGTGCTCAACGTCGATATCCCAACCTTCCTTGAGCATAATCAAGCGAACACGTTCTTCCCCGCGCTGTTCCGCGAGGCCCGCCTGCAGAACGCGGTCCTGTTCTTCGACGAGTGTGAGAGCCTGTTCGCGGCCCGTGCTTCCGGCAACCACCTGCTCAACGTGCTGCTCACCGAAATCGAGCGCTTCGAGGGCGTGGCGATCCTCGCAACCAACGCGCCCGAGCAGCTCGACCCCGCGCTGGACCGTCGTGCGTTGGTGCGCGTGGCGTTTCCAGAGCCCGACCGGACGGCGCGCCAGCGCATTTGGCGGCAGCACCTGCCGCCAAAGGTGCCGCTCGCCGAGGACGTCGATCTCGACACCCTCGCCAGCCGGTTTGAGATGAGCGGCGGGTACATCAAGAACGCCGTGCTGACCGCCGTGGCCGACGCGGTGCACGAAGACGGCGGGACCGGTGCGCCGCGGGTCCACATGCGCCATCTGGAGTCGGCCGCTCAGGCCCAGGTGCGGCGCGTGGGACAGCCCGGGTCGCCCACCACCACGCCGAAGGTTCGCCTCACCGACGTATTTCTGGCGGAGGCCCAGCTCGATCAGGTGCGCGAGATCGTCGACGCGGCGCGCAACCGGCGAGTAGTCTTGGACCGCTGGGGGATCGGCAGCCATCTCTCCTATGGAAAGGGAGTGTCCGCGCTCTTGTGTGGGCCCCCAGGGACCGGCAAGACGCTGTGCGCCGAGGCCATCGCGGGTGAGCTGCATCGCCCGCTGATCGCGGCGTCGATCCCGTCCGTAGTCTCGATGTGGGTAGGCAACACCGAGAAGAACATCGAGGCCCTGTTCAAGCAAGCGCGGGCGCAGGGGTCAGTGCTGCTGCTCGACGAGGCCGACGCGCTGCTGGCGTCACGTGGATCGGGCCACGCTTCGCGCCATGATGACGCCGCGGTGGACGTGCTGCTCCTGGAGATCGAGCGCCACGATGGCGTGGTGCTGTTGGCCACAAACCTACCGGACCGGCTTGATCCGGCCCTTGACCGCCGGATTGGCTGGCGGATCAACTTCGGCCTTCCCGACGCCGTTCTGCGCGCCGGGATCTGGCGGCGCCTGTTGCCGGACACCGTGCCGATGGATGGGACGGTGGACTTCGACGCGCTGGGGGCCCAGCATGTGTTGACCGGCGGTCAGATCAAGAACATCGTGCTGCGTGCAGCGTTCCGGGCGGCGCGCCGGGAGGTCTCCGTGTCGCAGGGGTTGTTGGAGCAGGCCGCGTCTGAGGAGTCGGGGGTCAAGCGCGGGAAGCCGGTAGGGTTTGGGGCGGTGTGAAGCTCCGAACCCGCCCGTGACGCACCTGTGACACCGGGAGCATAGAACCGCCACTCTCAGGAGTCCGCGTTGCGCGTTGTCAAGAGCCTGCTGCGCTTGTCGGTGGGGCTCGTCTACATGGCGGTCGCTGTGACCGTGTTTATGGTGGTGTGCGCCCTGGTGGCTCCCTGGCGGGGCCTGCGCATCCGGGCGTGCAACGTGTTCGGGCACATCACCGGCCGGTTCTGCTTGTGGCTGGCGTCCGCCGATCTCCATGCCCCGGGCGAGTGCACGGCGCGCGCCAAGCGGTTCTACCCGGCGATCTACTTGTCGAACCACACGAGCGTGGTGGACATCTTCATCGGCATCTGGCTCGGGCCGCTCGGCGTGGTCGGGGTCGCCAAGAAGGAGGTCGTCTGGTACCCGTTCTTCGGGCAGCTCTACGCGATCTCCGGCCACCTGCTGATCGACCGGAACGACCGCTCCAACGCCGTGGCGGCGCTTGGGAGCCTGGCCGACCTGATCGCGAAGCACAGCCTGTCGGTTTGGATGTGGCCAGAGGGTACCCGCTCCAAGGACGGGAGACTGCGACCGTTCAAGAAGGGGTTCGCCCACCTCGCGCTCGCCACGCGGCTCCCCGTCGTGCCGGTGGTTGTGACCGGGGCCCATCGGGCGTGGCGAAAGGGCTCTCTGATGCTGGAGCCCACGCACATCGGGATTCAGGTGCTGGACCCGATCCCCACGACCGATTGGAGCGCGGAGACGCTGGACGCGCACATCGCTGACGTCTACCAGCGCTTCGCAGCGGCGCTGCCGGACGACCAGCGCCCGGTGCCGGCTGAGCTGGCGACCGCGGGGGCCATGTGAGTTTTTCCAAGGACTACCAGCAGGCGCGCGACAACTTCCGCACGGCCAATGCCGCTGCGGGGCGCCGTACAGGCTCGGCCGACCTTGTCGATGGCCTCACCATCGACTGGACATGGGCGGGCCCCGAGCGGACGCCACAGGGAAACGTGATCGTTTTCACCAGCGCGCTGCACGGCGTCGAAGGGTTCGGGGGTTCGGCGGTGCAGTTGGATTTGCTCACGCGGTCACTGGATGTGCCGACCCTCATCGTGCACGTGCTCAACCCGTGGGGGATGGCGAACTACCGGCGATTCAACGAAAATAACGTTGATCTCAACCGCAACTTTCTGGCGCCTGGGGTCGAATACAGCACCAATGACCCGACCTACGCGGCGCTGGACGGTCTGCTCAACCCCGAGAGCCCGCCGGGCGGCGTTGAGCTCTTCTGGCCCAACGTGGCGTGGGTCGTGGCGCGCCATGGGTACCAGGCGTTGAAGAACGCCGTGGTGGGCGGCCAGCACCAGAACCCGAAGGGGATCTTCTTCGGGGGCCACCGGCTGGAGCGGGGCCCGGAGCTGCTCCTCGCGATGCTGGACGAGCAGCTCGACGACTGCGCCCGGGTCGTCCACGTCGACCTTCACTCCGGGCTCGGTGCGTTCGGTGGACGCACCGTGCTGCTGGACGGAGAGGCGGACCCCGCCCGCCTCTCGCGGGCCCGGGCGGCGTTTGGGGTGGAGGTCAAGGGGTGGGACCCTTCGAACCTCCAAGCCTATGAGATTCGCGGCGGACTGTTAGAGGAGCTGGGCCGCCGCGCCGCGATCAAGGCGCGACCCACGCGGTACGATGGGTTCACCTGCGAGTTCGGGACCCTCTCCAACCTCGCGGTGCTGGCGAGGGTGCGGGCGGAGAACCGGCTTCATCACTGGGGGACCCTCGCCCCGGGCAGCATCGACCACTGGGCCAAGATGGGCATGAGGGAGGCCTTCGCACCGCTCGACGCCTCCTGGGAGGCCTCGGTGCTAGCCCACGGACCTGCGCTGTATACAGCCGCGAAGGCGATGCTGGTCAGCTGACCGTGGCACCCTGCGTCTCCGGCTGCGTTACTCCCATCTTTCCCCCTTTGAGGTTCGAATGGCGCTTTGGATCACCCTGAACATTGTCGGCGTGGAGACATGGCAGGAGGCCTACAAAGCTGAGCGTGGGGCCTCTGCCATCACCACCGAACAGCGAAAGGAGCACGCCGACGATCGCGCGTGGCTGGTTCGTACGAAGCAGAGCGACAACTTTGACGCGGCGATTACGGCGGCGCTGTACTACATCGACCCTCAGGACGTGCTTCTGGCCTGCAAGGTTCCCGATGCGGCCAAGGACCCTTCGTTCTGGGCATCGCACAACGACGTTGAGCGCCTGATCACCTGCTCGGGGCGCTCCGCCTGCGCCGAGCTCACCTACGCGCTGCGGTCGATGCGCCAGTCTTGCATGGCGCTCGCGCTGAACGGCTACGCCACGGCCAGCCACATCATCGACCTGCCTGCCGGGCCGGCGCCCTTGCCTCCCGCGATCCCGGTGATCCCGGCTCCCTGAGTGGCCTGCTCCCCGGTTGGAGCGCTTACGGGGCCCGCCACGCCAACAGGATGCCTACGAGGGTTTTGCCGTCCCGGATCTCCCCGCGGTCGATCAGGCGTTCCACCTCCGCGCGCGAGAGCCGGACCGGCTCGATCACCTCGTCCGGCTCCGGGGCCAGCGGAACGGAGCTCAGGTGTCGGGCCAGAAACAGGTGGATCACCTCGTCGGTGAACGCCGGTGTCGTCCACAGCGGCAGCAGCGGCGAGAGCACGCCGACCAGCCCGGCCTCTTCAGCGAGCTCACGCTCGGCGCAGCGCTCGGCCGACTCGCCCGGCTCCAGCTTCCCTGCCGGGATCTCCCAGATCATCCCGCCCGCGGCATGGCGGTGCTGTCGAATGAGGGTGATCGATCCGTCCTCGTGCATCGGGACCACCGCGGCTGCTCCGGGGTGTCGCAGGATCTCCAGAGTCACCTGCTGGCCGTTGGGGAGCGTCACGTCTTCAAGCCCGAAGCGTCCGATCCTGCCGGCGTGGATTTCGCGGCGCACGCTTACAGCTCCGGGAACGTGCCGTCGCCCTCGACGCGGACATTGAGGCCGTAAAGGCTGATAGTGACGTCGTAGTCGAAGGTGAAGCCGTCGAAGGTGCCGGTCAGGTCCTGAGCGTACACGTCGTACCCGCCGGAGTAGTTCGCTTCGAGGACGGTGCTCTCCGCGACCGTGTCGAGGAAGCGGACCCCGTGCACGTAGGCGGGGAGGGAGATCCAGGAGCAGGCCGTGGAGGTGGAGTAGGTGACGTCGTAGAAATCGTCGCACGAGGGGCAGGCGTCCGCCGCTGCCGCCCAGGTGTCGCTGCTGGGCGAGACCTCGGTGCCCACGACCTCGACGGTCTCATCGCAGTCGCCGGTCCAGGAGGAGTAGGTGAACCGTTGGGACCCGACGAAGGACGCGAAGTCTGCGGCGGGTGTGGGGACCGTGCCGGTGTCCGAGTCCGAGTCGGAGTCCGAGTCGGAGTCCGTGTCGGAGTCCGTGTCCGTGTCTGTGTCGCCGCTGACCGTGGCGGGGCCGGTGTCGTCGAGCAGGACGATGGCGTGCTGGCAGCCGCAGAGGGCGATCAGAAGGGGCAGGAGAGAGACGTACAAGCGGACCTCCGCGGTCGCAACGAGCGTAGCCGCACGTCGCCGTCCGCGCCAAGCCTCGTCGTGGGGGAACTGACCGGGTGCTCAGGCCACGCGCTCCACCGTGAAGATCGCGATGGCCGCAAGCGGAGCCACGGCGGACCGCTCGGGGCTCGTGCGGGAGAGCGGCTGCAGCGCCGCGAGGGCCGCTTCCATGTGTGTCAGAGCGGCGGTGCGAGCGCCGTCTACTCCAAGCAGCTTCACGAACGAGGGCGGGCCTCCATCGCCGCGGCCGGCGTCTTGATCGGCGTCCAGCACGTCGTCGTGCACCTGAAACGCAAGGCCGACCTCCTCGGCGTATCGGGTCAGGGCAGTGAGCCGCCCGGCCGGGGCTCCGGCTGCGATCGCGCCCATGCGGACGGCGGCGCGGATCAAGGCGCCGGTCTTGGCGCGGTGGAGCACGCGGAGCCGGTCTACGTCGAGGATCGGCCCGTCCATCCCGATGTCGTAGGCTTGCCCCGCGATCATGCCTCCTGCTCCGCCGGCGGCGGCGAGCTCCCCGACCAGCTGTGCTCTCTGGGCGGCCCGGTTTCCCGCTCGCGCGGCGAGCACCGCGAACGCCTCGGTCAGCAGGGCATCTCCGACGAGCACCGCTACGCCTTCGTTGTACACCTTGTGCACGGTGGGTCGGCCGCGCCGCTCGTCGTCGTCATCCATGCACGGCAGGTCGTCGTGGACGAGCGAGTAGGTGTGGAGCAGCTCCACGGCGACCGCGGCCCCGAGCGCGGCCCGGCGGTCGCCGCACGCCTGTGCGGCTGCGAAGGCGAGCAGGGGCCGGATGCGCTTTCCACCCGTTCGCAGGGGATATCGGCACGCCTCCATCAACGCGGCGGGGCGGGCGTCGGCGAATCGGGACAGGAGGGCGGTCTCGAAGGCAGGCAGCACCTCGCGGCTCCAGGCGGCGAATGAGAACTCGCCGTCCGAGTCGCGCTCCGCGGTCGACTGGGCTGTCGGACGGGCGGCTGGAGGGGCTGCCGGTGGGTCAGTTGGGGTCACGGGGAAAGCTCGGCGTTCACCTTGGCGATGTTGTCCGCGATCGCAGCGGCGAAATTATTATCGGGAAACCTGGCGTTTATGGCGACGAGGTGATCGCGGGCTTTGACCAGGGCCTCCGCGCGCGCCGGACCGGTCAGGGCTCGCGCAGCGAGGAACTCCGCCCCAGCGCTCTCCCGTTCGGACCGGGCCCATGCGTCCACGGCCTCCTTGCGAAGGGTCACCGCTTCGGGCGAGGTCAGGGGCGCGAGCGTTTGGATGGCGTCGATGTACGCAGAGGCGCCGAGCTGTGCGCGCGCAGCCCCGAGCAGGTCGAAGGCGGTCGGCGCCACCGGCATGGGCAGGAACGGCGTGCCCTCCAGCGCGCGCTCTGCGATGGGCTGCTCCGCCTGCGGGCCCGGCTGGGGCGGCGGGGCCGGCGGGTGCTCGGCAGCTTCGATCTGGCGCTCGCCGAGCTGGCGTTCGAGGATCGGCACGACCGGCTCCAGCCCCTCCTCGACCGGCAGCGACTGCGGGACCCCTCGGGCTTCAATCCGCAGCATCCCGTCGGCGAAGTCGTACACCCGGCGCTGGGCCACTGGGTCCTTCGCCCGCATGGTGTGGAGCAGCTCCCGCAGGTTCGACAGGCGGTCCCGCTGGTCGGCGTCCGTCGACCCGGTGAAGATGATCTCCAGCTTCTCCTCCAACGGGGAGAACGTGATCGGGGGCGGCTCGGCGGCTTGCACGACCGAGGTGGCCGTCGGCGCGGTGGTGGTCGGCACCAGCGGGTAGTGCCAGAAACAACCGAGGAGGAGGAAGAGCATTCGGTCTTCTACCCCGCGCTCGGCGCTGCCGCTCCGTCCCATGGCCCAGCCCGAACGCGCCTGCAGCCCAGGAACGCCGTTTCGGGGCAGCGGACCGGCGCGTTATCCGGCGGGATGCGGATGTACTGCCTCGCCCTCATCCTCACGGGTTGCAGCGGGCTCTCGCCGGTAGGGCCCTCGCCCGTCTGGCCCGCGGGCATCCCGCCCGGCGCGCCCATCCTCGTCGTCTCGATGGACACCCTTCGGCCCGACCGCCTCGGCGCATACGGCAACCCGGATGGCCTGACGCCCAACCTCGACGCGTTCGCGCGTGAGGCCGTCGTATTCGACCGCGCCTACAGTCAGGCCGTGCAGACCGCGCCATCGCACGCCAGCATGTTCACCAGCCGCTACCCAACCGAGCAGACGAGCCCGGACAACCAGACGGTGCTGGTCCGCGAGCACCCCACCCTCGCCTCGGTGCTCGGCGTCTATGGCTACCAGACCGCGGGCTTTGTCGCCGGCGGAGACCTCTCGCCCCACCGCAAGCTGACACAGGGCTTCGCGACCTACGAGACAAGCGAAGACTTCGGCAGTCTTTACCACACCTTTCCGCGTGCGCTGGCCTGGTTGGACACGGTAAACCCTGCACAGCCGTGGTTCCTGTTCCTCCACGGGTACGACTGTCATTCGATCTACCTGAAACCAACGCCCTACGGGTACCTGCACGCTGACCTCGGCTGGACGGGCGCCGCGGCTATGGCGGTGCAGACCGCCACCGAGCGGATCATCGACGGGCACATCTACCCAAACCTCGACGGGCTCCTGCGCGCCGACAATGGGCTGCTGCGGGCCCGGTCCCCCCAGAATCGTGCCCGCGTGCAGGAGCTGCTGGGGCAGGGCGAAGCTCCGGTGGCCGTGTCGGGAGAAGACGTCACCTACATCCGCGGCGTGTACAACGGCGCTGTCTCCTACTCGGATGCGATGTTCGGCAAGCTCCTCGCTGGCCTCGAGCAGCGGGGCGTGCTCGACAAGGCGGTCATCGTGGTGATGTCCGACCATGGGGAGCAGCTCGGTGAACGTGGGATCTTCGGGCACTGCTGCGGGCTTGGCGACGAGGAGACTCAGAGCGTCTTGATGGTCCGGTTGCCCGGCGGGGCGCGCGGTGGCCGACACATCGCCTCGTTCGTGGAGCTGGTGGACCTGCTGCCGACCTTGGCGGAGATCGCCGGCGCCCGGGCTCCGGCGGGTATTCGGGGGCGGTCGCTGGTGGGCGCACTTGAAGATCTGGAGTTCGAAGGACGTGAGTACGCCCATTCGCAGGGCAACGTGCGGATGCGTATCGTGAGCGTGCGGGGCCACGAGGGGCGCTTGACCTACGCGGGTATGCCGGCCACTGGTCGCTATCTGGCCGACGTCGTCGAGGTGGCGCGGCTCGATGGCCCCGGCTTTGAGGGGACTGCAGACCTTGTGGCCCGCGCCAGCCTTCGCGCCGAGCTGGTGGCCTGGCTTCGCACGCTCGAGGCCGGACCGGACGTGACCGCGAGCCCGATCCCGGCGGCGCTGAAGCAGTCGCTGCGCGACCACGGCTACTTTGAGGTGACGCCGTGAGCGGCATTGTGCCGATGTTGGTATTGCTTGCCTGCGCCCGGGCCCCAGTCTGGACGTCTGAGCGCGCCATCGCCCCGGCCCGCGCCGCGCTGGATCTGGACGCTGACGGCCGGGTGACCGCCGCCGAGTACGGTCGGGTGGCGTTCTCGGCCCCTGACTATGCCGTTGTCGATCTGGACCACGACGGGGACTTGAGCGTCTCTGAGCTGGACGAGCTGGTGGACGACGCCGACCCCAAGCACTTCTTCGAGGTGACCGACATAAAAAAACCCCCGATGAAACGTAAAAAGTTACACAAGAAGAACAAGCTGGCGAACGAAGCGCGCGCGATCGAGGAGGGGCGGGCTCGGGAGCCGGTCGACCCACCGATGCCCATGGGGATGGGGCCGCCGTCGAGCCTGATTCCGGGGGTGGCCGGTCCGCAGCGGGGGGGCGGGCCCAGCGCGGCATCGGGCGAGGAGGTGTCCATCCTGCTTGGGCCCGAGCCTGCCCCCGGTCCGCTACGTGCGCCCCCAGAAGGTGATGTGCTGCGCCCGGTGGGGGTGACCGCCAATCCGCCGGAGAGCTATTTCGTGCTGCTGGTCCTGCGCGATGAGATCCTCTCCGTCGACCCTGCGGCGGTGGTGCCGGGCGTGGAGGAGCTACGGGACGTCGGCTGGAAGGGCTCGCTGGTGACGCCAGAGGCGCGCGCGCTGCTCGGCCGGCTGGAGCTGGCCTCGACGCGGGTGGGGGTGGCGTTTCCGGGGGTGCTTCGGGGAGAGGCGTCGGGTCGCCCGGCGAGCCCGGTTGCGGTCCCGGGGGCGGCTCGGTGAGGACGAGGAGCCTGTCGGCCGCAGGTCGCCGTCCGGCGGCGTGCGCGCAACCGCCAAGAGGCTCATCGCTCCTCGGGTCGTGTTACACTTCAGTATGTTAACCCTGAATTTTCGCTTCGCGCCGTGAGCGGGCTCGCCGTCTGGGGGCTATGCGGCTGTGCGCTCGTACGCGACACCGACCTTGACGACCGCATGGACCTCGACGGTGACGGGGGCCCGCGGCCGGATGACTGCGACGATGACGACCCTGCGATCGGCGCGACCGGTGGGTTCTACGTTGACGCAGACGGCGACGGGTACGGCGGGCTTGCCGAGACGGACACGTGCGTGCTGGGGTACGGCAGGTCGGCGCGCCGCGACGACTGCAACGACTCGAACCCCGCTGTGTTTCCTGGCGCCGTGGAGGTCTGCAATTACTACGACGACAACTGCGACGGTGAGGTAAACGAAGGGCAGGAGCCCCCTTCGTGGTACCCGGACGGCGATGGGGACGGGTACGGCTCTGCCCTCGGCGTGGCGGTCTGCGAGCAGCCCGAGGGGTTCCTGGCGGACGACCAGGACTGCGACGACACGGACGCGGAGATTAACCCCGACACCCTGTGGTACCCCGACAGCGACGGCGACGGCTATGGCGACATGCACAGCCCGGCCGTCTCCTGCGAGCCTCCCGCCGGGTCGATCGGCGACAGCGCCGACTGCGACGACACCCGCGCCGACGTGTCCCCCACCGGCCAGGAGGTCTGCGATGCTGCGATGGCGGACGAGGACTGCGACGGGCATCGACGACGCCGACCCGTCGGCGACCGGCCAGATGGTGTGGTACCCCGATGGGGACGGGGACGGGTCGGGCACCCCGACGGATGCGTTGCCAGACCTGGTGTGCGACGGTCCGGCTGGCTACGCGGACAACTGGAGGGACTGCGATGACGCCCGCCCGGACGGGGCCTCGTCGGTGTGCGTGGACTACACGACGGCGTACGGCGGCGAGATGATCGCGATCGCGTCGGGCACGTTCGTGATGGGGAAGGGTTCCACCTACCTGACCCACGACGTCACCCTGACCCGCGACTTCTGGATCGGCCGGACTGAGCTGACGCGGACCGAGTGGGAGCGGTCCGGGGCCATCATTCCCTACTCCATGTGTGAGTACGGAGATTGTCCGTTGGAGGGCATCACCTGGTACGAAGCGGCGATCTACTGCAATGCGCTGTCCACCCAGGAACACCTGACCCCCTGCTACCTCAGCGACGGCACCGACTTGGCCGCTGCGTACATCCCGGACCCGTATTCCTGCCCGGGCTACCGACTGCCGACCGAGGCTGAGTGGGAGTACGCGGCGCGGGCCGGGGAGGATTGGACCTACGCTGGATCGGACATCATGGGGGACGTGGCGTGGACCCATGAGAACTCAGGTGACACCCCGCGCCAGGTGTGTGAGTTGGACTCGAACGCATGGGGACTGTGCGACATGAGCGGCAACGTGCAGGAGTGGGCCAATGACTGGTATGATTCGGCCTACGGCGGGTACGGCGACGCGGCCCCGCAGGTGGATCCGCCGGGATCGGGGTCGGGCTCAAAGCGTGTCCATCGGGGTGGATACTACGAGTCGGAAGAGCCCGTGCCGAGCGTATACTACCGGTCTGGGCTGCCCCCGGAGTTCGCGTGGACCGCCGCCGGCTTCCGCCTCGCCCGCACGGTTCCGTGACTCCGGGCCCTTCGTCTGCGCGATACCTCGCTGACACCATGCCCGATCCGTCGCCCGGAGCGTCGCCCCCGCCCCTGTTCATCCTTGGCACCGAGCGGTCGGGCTCCAATCTGCTGCGGCTGCTCCTCGACAGCCACCCGCGGATAGTGATCCCGCACCCGCCGCATGTGATGCGCTACTTCGCGCCCATCGTGCCAGGGTACGGCGATCTGGGCACCGCTGGCCGGTTTCGCCGGCTGGTCGACGACGTGCTGGTGCTGGTGCGCGCTCACATTCATCCCTGGCCGTGGGTGCCGGACGCGGCCGAGCTGGTTCGGCGCGCCCGGCCCGAGCCGGGCACCGGAAAGCTGGATCTGTTCTCGGTGTACGCGGCGTTGCACGAGGCGGTCCGCGATCACGACCTCGGCCCCGACGGTGGCCGATGGGGCTGCAAGAGCACCTTCATGATCGAGCATGCCGAGCGCATCCTCGCCGAGTGGCCAAACGCGCGCCTGCTTTGGCTGTACCGCGATCCTCGTGATGTAGCGGCCTCGTCGCGCGAGTCGGTGTTCTCGGCGTTTCATCCGCGGATGACGGCAGAGCTCTGGACACGCCAGCAGGATCAGGGGCTCGCGTTGGAGGCGCGCGGCGTGCCGCTGCTGCGGATCCGCTACGAAGACCTTGTGGCGCCGGGCGCGGCGGAGGCTCAGGTGCGCCGCATCTGCGAGTATGTAGGCGAGGCGTTTCACCCACCGATGCTGGAGTTTTTCAAGGGAAAGGAGGCACAGCGTTCGTCCGGGCTCTCCGAGTCCTGGAAGCACACCGCGGCGCCGATCCGGGGGGACGCGCTGGATCGGTGGAGGAAAGACCTGACCGACGAAGAGGTGCTCGCCGTCGAGTCCGCGGCCGGGGAGACGATGGAGGCGCTGGGGTACGTGCCGGCGCGCTCCGCGGAGCAGCGTGCGACCGGTCCGTCGGCCCTGCAGCGGGCGCGCTGGACGCTGTCGGACTGGGCGTCGTGGCTGACGGTGGAGTGGCGATCGCTGCGGAAAGACAAGAACGTCGGGCTGCGGTGGCGGCGCTACTGGGTGGTGCAGCGCGTGAAGCTGCTGCTGGTGCTGAATGGGCCCTGACGCAATGCAATCTGGGACCGCCGGGCTCGCCGCTGAGGTCCAGGCGCGACTCGCCGGGTTGCACGCGCTGTCCGGGGCACCGACGCCGCCGGACGTCGCCAAGCTGGCGCGAGACGTGGTGATCGTCGGGTCGAGCTCGCGCGGGGGCAGCTCAATCTTCGCCGAGCTGCTGCGGCGCAGCCCGCACTTGCTCCATTTCCGGGGCGAGACCAACCCCTTTCTGCGGCTCAACGGGCTCGAGTCCGACGACTCGGACGCCATCTGCGACACCACGGCGGTCCCGCCGGGGCTCGGGGTCGATCTCGGCTGGGACTGCGGCCGGCCGACCCGCAGGTTGTCGGGTGAGGCCGAGGAGTGGCGGTTTTCCTGTGAGATCGCGGCTCGCCTCACCATTCAGTGGCCGATGTTGAGCTTCGACGCCGGCACCGTGGCGCGCTCCGTTCGGGCGGTGCTCGCTGTGCTGCGCGCCGAGGAGGGCTGGCCGGAGGGGGTGTTCGTCGATGCGCAGGCATTCCACGCCCGGCTGCTCGGCGCGCTGCGTTTGCGATGGCCGGAGGTCCACCCGGCGGCTTACGACATCGAGCGCGGGCTCATCTCTGCCCACTGCCCCGGTCCCTGGCCCGACCCATTCGTGCCCGGTCCGCTCGTGGAAGAGCCGCCGTTCGTGTTGGCTTGTCCGTGGCGCCTGGCGACCGAGGCGGATCTGGGGTCGCTGCCGGTGGTATTGAAGACGCCCAGCAACGCCTACCGGGTCGGGTGGCTGCGCCGGCTCTTTCCTGCGGCGAGGCTGCGGGTCCTCCATCTGGTGCGCAGCATCGCGGGGAGCGTGAACGGGCTCTACGACGGCTGGCGATACCCGGGCTTCCATTCACACCTCGCCCGCCGACTCGCGATCGCTGGGTATTCGGATGTGGCGCCGGCCGGTGATCGGTGGTGGAAGTTCGACCGCCCGCCGGGCTGGCAGGCCTACACCGACGCTCCCCTCGAGCATGTGTGCGCGTTTCAGTGGCGGTCGGCGCACGCGGCGCTGATGGCGCAGGTGCGCGACGGGCAGAGCCTGCGCCTCCGGTTCGAGGACATCGTCGGAACGCCCGCCCGGCAGCAGCGGGCGCTGGCCCAGCTTGGCGAGTGGTTGGGGGCGCCGATCGCCGCGGATCTCGGCCCGGTCCTCGTCTCTGGTCTGCCGCTGGTGATGGCCACAGAGCAGCCGCGCGCCCGGCGCTGGTTCGCGCGGATCGAGCTGCTGGCCCCGCTGCTCGCGGATCCGGTCCACCGACATCTGATGGAGGAGCTTGGGTATGACCCCGATCCGAACACCTGGGACTGACCTGCGTCGGGCGAGGCCCGCGCCCGCGCCGGCCGACCCTGCGCCCTCCACGCTGATGGGCGAGGGCTGGCGCCCGCGCGGCCTGTCGCACGCCCAAGAGATGGGCACGGTTTGGGGCGACTATGGGCTCAGCAGTGAGGTCGCTCGGTTGACCGCGGTGCTGCTGACCGGGCCGGGGGACGAGCTGGCTTACGCAGAGTCGCCCGCGGCGCAGCTCATGTACTCCCGGCCCGACCTTGGGAAGATGCGGGACGAGGCAGCCGGGGTCGCCGACGCCTACGCATCCAGAGGGGTCGCCGTCCATTGGCTTCTTCCTCGCCTAGGCACCCGCCCGGACGGTCAGGCCGGCGCCCCGCCGAACCTCGTGTTCGCGCGTGACCTCGCCTTCATGACCCCCCAAGGAGCGGTGCTCGCCCGGATGGCGTCCGGGCAGCGCGCGGGCGAAGAGCGATGTGCCGCGGCGGTTCTGGCCGGGCTGGGGATCCCGATCCTCGCCACCCCGACCGGAACGGCGACCTTCGAGGGGCCGGATGCGCTGTGGGTCCGCCCTGACCTCGTGCTGGTGGGCGTCGGCCGGCGCACCAACGAAGCGGGCTACCGCCTTGTACGCCGTGTGCTCGCCGATCAGGGCGTCCGCTGCGCCGCGCTGCCGATGTCCCCGGGCGTGCAGCACCTGCTCGGCATGGTGAACTTCATCGACACCGACCTGGCCGCGCTGCGCCATCCGACGCCGCGGCTGCGGCGGTGCCTCGACGGGCTGGGTGTGAAGCTGCTCGACCTCTCGGCCGACCCCATGTTGGTGAGCGAGCTGGCCGCTGGTCGGTCGCACAACTTCGTCACGATGGCGCCGCGGGTGGTGCTCATGCCCGCTGGAAATCCGCGCACGCGCGGGGTGCTGGAGGCAGAAGGGGTCGAGGTGATCGAACGCGCGGTGTCGCAGTACCTGTGCGCCGCTGGCGGGATCGGTTGCCTGACAGGGGTGCTTGGCCGGAGCGCCTGAACCAGATCGCGCGCGCCGTCCGCCGGCTATCGGGCCATGCTCCGCACCTCGCGCACGATGGCCTCGAGGGCTTCGCGCTCGCTCGGCCCGGGCGGGATGACTACGATCCGGCCGAGCGCGATGCCGGCCCGCCCCCACTCTCTTGCGCTCTCTGCATCGGCGCAGGCGAACCGGTGGATGCGCCGATGCCACCAGCGCGGCTCGTGCACACCGGGCGGGCCCCGCCCTGCGCTTGGGTTCAGCCTTGCTGGTGGCTCGCCGTCCAGGAACCCCACCACCCCGGCCACCCCGCCGAGGGTGCACGCCGCGGCCAGATCGCCGAGCCGCGCCGATTGCGCCTGGATCAGAGCGATCTCCACGCCCGCACGACGGATGGCCATCGCGTCCCGCAGCAACGCGCCACGGCCGGGATCGGAGAGGGCGATCGACGGCACGCCCATGGGTCGAAGCTCCGGCCCGACCCAGGCGACCGCCCGCAAGACGTCGTCGTCGCCCCGGTCGTGGTGCGGCTCGGCCGCCCGGTCCGTCACGACTGCCCGCCCCCTCACGACGGTCCGGGGTCGGCCGTCCGGTCGGATTCCGGGCCGGGGTTCGCTGCGTCGGGCGCTGCGGGGGGGCGGGCGGGCGCGCGTTGGCTCACCACCAGCGTGATCGCCCCCACGAGGACCACGAAGACCTGCTGGGTTCGCACCACCACCAGCACGCCCAGCGCGCTCTGCAGCGACATCCCGGTGGTCGCGACCAAGAGGGCAGAGAACATGGCGTCCCAGCCCACCTGCGCCCCCGGGATCCCGAACAGCGCGACGGCGCCGGCCGTTGTCATCGCGTAGGTGAACACCAGACCGGCGGGGCTGGGGTTGGCTCCGAGGCCGATCGCGGCCAAGCCGATGCCGCCAGCGACGCACGCGTGGCCACCCAGCGCCCAAAGCGCGGCCTCGAAGTAGCGCCGCGGTCCGAGCCTCCCGACAGCGGCCAGCGCGTCGGCCAGGTTGCCGAGCCGGTGCCTCAACGGGCTCGCCACGCGCTGCGGCCAGACCGGCCACGAGAGCACCCAGCCGCCGGTGCGCCGCAACAGCGCCGGCTGTGCCGACAGCGCGAACAACCCGACGGCGCCGACCGCGATGACGCCCGAGGCGATCCCAAGGACGTCCCTGTACGCTTCGGGGATCGGCATGTCGGTCGTCAAGAACAGCAGGACGGCCACCAGCCCCGCAAGCGCCAGGCCCACAAAGCGCGCGTGCACCCCCGCGGCGAACGCCTGCTCGATGCTCACGTTCCAACGCTTCGCCGCCATTCCTGCCGCCACCAGCTCGCCGACCGGGCCGGGCACCGCGTAGTGCATCAAGGTGCCGGAGACGAGGATCGCGGTCAACGGCAGCAGGGCGACAGGCGTGTCGCACGGCATCAGCGCGCGCCAGCGAGCCGCGAGGAAAACCAGCCCCAGCGTAGTCAGGGCGAGCGCGCCGACGATCCAGCCGGGACGCGCGCGGGCATACACGTCCGCGGCGCCCTGTAGGTCGGTGTGCATCAGCGCTGCTGCAGCCAACACGGTCACCAGCCCGCCAAGGATGGCGTAGCGCAGCCCGCGCGCGACCAGCGCTGAAGCGTCGAGCGAATCAGCCTGCGCGGGGTCAGGCTGGCGCGTGCTCACCCTCCGAGCCCTATGAATGGCCACGCGTACGCTCGGGTCGGGGTCGCAAACGCGTTGGTCTCGACGCTACGGCGTCGTTGTTGGGCGCCACGAACCCGATCGTTCATCCGGGACGACATGCGCTCCTACCCCCCCATCTTGAAGATGGACGTAAAGACGCTGACCGATGGCTTCTTTTCCGGAGTGACCTTTCCCTCAGTGATGAGCCCTGTCATCGCTTCGAAGTCACGCGCGATCTGGGAGTGCCGGTCGTATTCCCGAAGGAGTTTGCCGTCGTTCACGGCGCGTCCGGCGACCCTGTCCTCCGACAAGGTGACGTCGACCTTTCGGCCGAGATTCTGCTCGATGTCGCTGATGGTCAGCAGCGGGTGCTTGTGGTCGACCCGGTTGAGGACCAGCGAGATCCGATGCTGGTCGACGCCGAGGCGCTGGAGGAGCTGCAGGCGGCGCCATGCGTTCTTCACGGAGAGCACGTCGGGCGTGGACACGAGCAGCACGCGTTTCGCCAGAGTCGCGGCGGTGACGGCGGCTTCGTCCACCCGGCTGCCGGAGTCCAGAAACACGTAGTGGTAGGACTTTGCCACGGTCGTCAGCAGCTTGATGACCGAGTCCTTGCTGGGTTCCGCTCGGTCCTCCAGCGCCTTCGGCTGCGCCAGCACGTGGATCATCGAAGGGTGGATGGTCATCTGGCGCCTGAGCATGCGCTCGTCAAGCCGAGCGAGGTTCTTGAAGACCTCTTTGATGCCGGCCCGCGGGTACAGGTTGAGCATCGCGGCTACGTCCCCCATCGACACGTCCATGTCCAGCACGCAGACGCGCTGGACGGGCGACAGCTCGGCAGCGAGGTTCACGGCGACGAAGGTGGCGCCGACCCCCCCCTTGGCGCCCCAGACCGTGATCAACTCACCCGCGTCGTCCTTCGGCGCGTCGCTGAACATCGAGTCGTGGACCGCCTGCCGGAGCAGGTCCCGGCCGTCCGGTAGGACGACGTACGCGTCGTAGCCGGCGCGCATCGCGGCCCGGGTGCGGTCGGCATCGGCCGTGTGGGCGACGGCGACGAGCGCGGCGCGCGGGAGCTCCGCCTTGAGCTGCTGGGCGATGCGGATGGCCTCATCGACCTCGGTGTCAAACGCCGCGATCACCACGTCTGGGCGGGTTTTGCTGGCGACCGCCATGGCCTCGTTGAAGGGGGTCGCGATCGCAGAGAGCGGCGCCTCGGTGCCGAGCACCTCACGAATTTGCCCCATCATGCGGGTGTCCGCGCCGATGACCAGCACGTTTGCGCTGGAGTGCGTCGTAGAATCGGTCGGCTTTGGGCCGGGGCTACGCACGCTTAGCTCCTTCGGGCGACCGCGCCTGTCGGCTGCGCGGTGTGGGTTCCCGAGCTGACAAGCCCGCTTTGCGGGGAGCGCTCGATGTCGCGGGGTTGGAGTTCGCTTTGGTCCCGAGGGCTATAGGCTCGTCCCCCGGAGCCCTCGCGCGACTGAGCTCGGGGGTGATGATCGCGTGGATGCCGATGACGGCGTCTGGCCGGGTCAGTCGATCTTCGCGCATCGCGACCACCGGATTGCTGACGCTCCATCAAGAGACTCCAACGGAGCGGCGCGAACGACGGTCGGGGGCGGAGAGCACTGCGCCCCGCGTAATCCGCCGGCGCGGTCCTCGCCCACGTGACTGCGGGAGATTCGTCGGGCCAAAACGCCAATCGGGCGGCCGCCTCCCGACAGCCGCCCGATGCACCGCCGGCGCGCTTAGGGAGTCGATGCCGCTTCCACTGGGGTGCGGATGTTGCCGAACAGGGTGGAGGGATTGGTGCCGAAGAGGGTCAGCGCTGCGATGATGGCGATGGAGACGAGGCCAGCGATGAGGCCGTACTCGATGGCGGTGGCGCCAGACTCGTCGCGGAAGAGGGAGCGGAGCATGGGGCTCTCCAGAGCGGTGGGTGAGGCTCGGGTCGGGGCCCCAGGGGAAGACGGGAGCCTACACGGCGAAGCTACCGCACCGGCCGGGGTGCGGGCAACCTAATTTGAGGCCACCCCGCGATCGACGGGCCGCTCACGGGCCGCGTAGAAAACCCGCCGGTATGTTGTACCCGTCCGAGCCGACAACGAAGGCCTCGAACTCGGCTCCGAGCAGGTCCCGGCGCCATGGCGCCAGGGCGTTGGGGCCCTCGGCCAGCACGCGGACCATGTCGCCGTCCGGCAGCAGCAGCTCGGCGGCCACGCCAGTGCGCCGCTCGGCGACGCGGGACACCGCCCGAAGCACGTCCTGCGCGCCTCGCTCCTTTCTCAGGGCGCGGGGAGGGGGACCGGGGTCGGCCAGGATCCCGAGGATGGTGTCGGCCTCTTGGCGGGACAAATGGCCGGGCATCTTGCGGTTCGCCCGCATCTCGTGCGCGTTCGCCGGACGACGCCGCGCGATGTCGAACAGGATCGCGTCTCCAGCGAGCCCGTTCTTTGGCACGTCGCGCTCCCGTGCTTCGCGGTCACGCCAGGCGACGAGGCTTCGGAGGCAAGCCCGCTCGTCATCCGCGAGCAGCTGCGCCCCGCCGACGCGCTCCCATGCCCGGGAGTCGTCGGGTGGAGTCGTCGCTCGCGCCACCAGCTCTGCGACGGCGCTCTGCGCTGCAGCACGATGCCCACGCTTGTCCACCTCCGCGACGATGGCTTCGTACAGGTCGGCGAGGATCAAGACGTCCTCGGCGGCATATCCAAGCTGCGCGTCGGTCAGCGGGCGGCGGGACCAGTCGGAGAGCGTCTCGCCTTTCTCCATCGTGATCCCGAGGAACCGCTGCACCAGCGTCCCGAGCCCGACCGGGTAGCCGACTCCGGCGAAACCGGCGGCGACCTGCGTGTCCAGGAGCACGTTCGGCACCACGCCGAGAGCCCGGTGCAGGATCTGGATGTCCTGTTGACAGCCGTGCAGCACCAACGGGCGGGACGTGAGCACGTGGGCGAGCGGCTCAAGCGGGACCGCCAGCGCGTCGACGAGGATCGGGTCGCCCCGGTCCGCCCGCAGCTGGAGCAGCATGAGACGGGGGTAGAACCAACGCTCGGAGTGGAATTCCGTGTCCACAGCGAGCAGGCTCGCCCGTTCCAGCTCCGGCAAGCTGGCAAGCAGGGCAGCGGTCGTGCGAATCAGGCGGGACAAGGCATCACACCGCAGCCTTGATGATGGCCACGAACTCTTCGACCGAGAGCGCTGCGCCGCCGACCAGAGCGCCGTCAATCTCAGGCTGCGACAACAGCCCGGCCGCGTTCGACCCCTTCACGGAGCCCCCGTACTGGATGCGTACGCTCCGAGCGACAAAGGCCGGGTATCTGCCTAGCCAGCTTCGAATGAACGCATGCACATCGTTGGCCTGGGTCGGGCTCGCGACCTTTCCGGTGCCGATCGCCCAGACCGGCTCGTACGCGATGGTGACGGTGCCGACCTGATCTGCCGTCAGTCCGGCCAGCGCGATCTCCAACTGTCGCGCGCAAACCAGCTCCTCTTGCCCCGCTTCGCGCTCAGGCAGCGTCTCACCGACGCACAGGATCGGGGACAACCCCGCCCGGAAGCAGGCCTGCACCTTGCGGGCCACGACGGCGTCGGTGTCGCCGTACAGTTGGCGTCGCTCGGAGTGCCCCACGATCGCGTACTGCACGCCCACCGCTTTGAGCATCTCCGCGGACACCTCTCCGGTGTAGGCGCCCTGCGTCTCGACCGCCACGTTCTGCGAGGCCACGCCGATGTTTGAGTGCCGGAGCCGGCTCACCACCGCAGGGATGGCCAGGAACGTCGGCGACACGGCGATGTCCACGGCGGTCACATCGGCCAGCGCGCGCTTGAGCTGCTCGGCGAGCGCGTCCGCTTCAACAGGCGCCTTGTGCATCTTCCAGTTGCCGGCGATGAACGGGCGGCGGGTCATCGGTCGCGCGCCTTCGCTCGGATCGCCGCCACGCCCGGCAGGTCCTTGCCCTCGATGAATTCCAGCGAGGCGCCGCCGCCCGTGGACACGTGGGTGAACCGCTCGGCCATCCCGAATTTGGTGGCCGCCGCGGCGGAATCTCCACCGCCAACCACGGTGTATCCGGCGCACGACGCGCAGGCTTCAGCGATCCCGCGGGTGCCGCCCGCGTAGGCCTCACGCTCGAACACGCCCATCGGGCCGTTCCAGAACACGGTCTGGGCGTCCCGGATCACCGCGGAGAATTCGGCGACGGTCGCGGGCCCGATGTCGAGGCCCACCTCGGCGGACCCGATGCTGCTCACGACCTGCTCTCCGCCGTCGACTTCAAGGCCTGTGTTCACCACATGATCGATCGGCAGGTGGACGATGACATTGTGATTTGCGCAGCGGTCGAGCAGCCGCCTGGCCAGATCGAGCTTGTCGGCTTCGACCCGCGAGCGTCCGGTCTCGATGCCCTTGGCTTTCAGGAACGTGTAGGCCATCGCCCCCCCGATCAGCAGGTGGTCCACCTTGCTGGCGAGCGCCTCGATCACTGCGATCTTGTCGCTGACCTTGGCGCCGCCCAGAATGGCCACGTAGGGCCGCGCTGCGCCCTGCACGCACCGCCCCAGCGCTTCGAGCTCCTTCTGTACGAGGAAGCCGACGCCGGCGGCCTCGAAGGAATCGACGGTGAGCGCGATCGAGGTCTCGGCGCGGTGCATCGCTCCGAACGCATCGTTGATGTAGATGGCGCCCAGCCGGGAGAGCGACATCGCGAACGCCTCGCTGACCGCCTTGTCACCGCCTTTTTCGCCTGGGTGGAACCGCAGGTTCTCCAGCATCATGATGCCGCCGGGGATCAGCTCCTTGGAGAGCAGCTCCACGTCCTCGCCGACGATGTCGTGCGCGAGGATGACCTCGCACTCGAGCAGCTCGGCCAGCCGCGCCGCCGCGGGCTCGAGGCTCTGGGTGGGGTCGACGCCTTTTGGCCGGCCGAGGTGCGACGCGACGACGAGCTTGCAGCCCTTTTCACGCAGGAACTTCAGCGTGGGGAGGGCCGCGCGGATCCGGTTGTCGTCGGTGATGACGCCGTTCTCCATCGGCACGTTGAAGTCCACACGGACGAAGACCCGGCGCGAGGCAAGGTCCATCGTAGCAATATTCGGAATGTCAACGTACTTCATTTTGCGATCCGCATCGCGAGATCGACCATGCGGTTTGAGAAGCCCCACTCGTTGTCGTACCAGGCCAGGACCTTTCCAAGGTGCGTCCCCATCGTGATGGTCAGGTCGAGATCGACGATCGACGAGTGGGGGTTGCCGTTCAGGTCGGTCGAGACGAGCGGCGCGTCCACGGCCGAGAGGATGCCCTTGAGCGGGCCCTCGGCGGCCGCGACCATCGCCGCGTTGATCGCCTCCTTGGTGATCGGACGCTCGGTCACGAAGGTCAGGTCTACCAGCGAGACGTTGGGCGTCGGCACCCGGACGGCGAGGCCGTTCAGCTTGCCCTTCAGCGCCGGCAGCACGAGCCCGACCGCCTTTGCGGCGCCGGTGGACGTCGGGCACATGTTGAGCGCCGCGGCCCTCGCGCGCCGCATGTCCGCCTTCTTGTGCGGGGCGTCGAGCAGGTTCTGGTCCATGGTGTAGCTGTGGGTCGTGGTCATCAGGCCGTGGACGAGGCCAAAGTTGTCCAGCAGCACCTTCGCGAACGGAGCGAGGCAGTTCGTGGTGCAGCTCGCGTTGGAGATGACGAAGTGCTTCGACAGGTCCAGCTGGTCGTCGTTCACGCCGAGGCAGAGGGTGATGTCCTCCTCGGAGGCAGGCGCGGAGATGATCACCCGCTTGGCGCCTGCGGTGAGGTGGCGAGCTGCTTTCTCCCGCTTGGTGAACAGGCCCGTGCACTCCAGCACGATTTCGATGCCCTCGCTGGCCCACGGCAGCTTCAGGGGATCGGGCTCGGCGGTGACGCGGATGAAGCGCCCGCCGACGTCAAGTCCACCGTCGACGACCTTCACCGGCACCTTCCAATTGCCGTGCACCGAGTCATGCGAGAGCAGGTGGGCCAGCTGGTCGGGGCTGGTCAGGTCGTTGATGTGGCAGATGTCGATCGTTGCCAGAGCCGGCTCGGTGGCGGCCCGATCCACGGCGGTGCGGAGGATGCATCGGCCAATGCGGCCAAAACCGTTGATTGCGACTTTGAGAGCCATGGTGAACCTGCCTCGGATGGGTGGGGACGAGAAAGAGGAGGCGGGTCTATCAAGCCCCGGCTTACCTGACGATGATGTCCGGCACGTGCGGGAGCACGGCCCGAAGTCGTCGCTCGACAGAACGGGGATTCTCTCGGCTAGTCATGTAGTTAACCACGTGTAGGCTGGTTAATCTCGGGACCCAGTCCGGGCGCTGGCACCCCGGCAACTTCAGCTCGTTGCACCCGACCACGACGCTCTCCAGCTGGGGAAGCCCGGCCAGCAACGAGAGATCGAAGCAACCGCCGGGTCCGCCATAGAATCGCGTCTGCAACGTGGTCTCCAAGCGGTAGCGCGCTGCAATTTCGCACGTGTCTGGGGCGCGGGCGATCAAGCGCAGCGCGGCGTGTCGGGCGAACGGCTGGTCCCGCTGGGTCTGGGACATCCGGCGCGGGGAGAGCAGCGGGTACACGCCGCGAGGGCTGCCGGGTGGGTCCACACCGTCCAGCCACCAGTCCCAGACCTCGGGGATCTCGGCATGCGCGAACTCGTCGATCGCCACGTCAATGCTGTCATAGTCGCGGCGCAGCATGAGCGGAAACACGTCAAGGAACAGCCGCTCGGCGCGCTTCGGCAGGGCGCGGGGGAGTCGCCGCGCTGCGGGGGTAGGTGGGTCCCGGTGCAACAGCGCGTCGATGTTCGGCCCTGTCTGCCGGCTGGCGGTCCACTCGACCGCGGACGGGAGGTCGGCGGGCGTCATCGCGCAGGCTCCGGCCATGAGCGTGACCTTGAGGTTCGGGAGCGTCCCGAGCGCGTGGACGTCGCGCAGCAGGGTGCAGTCGCTGATGTCCACGACTCCTAGCGAGGGGTGACCCCGGAGCGGCTCGACCGAGGTGATGGGAGTGCCGCGCAGATAAAGCTGGTGTAGTGCGGAGAAGCTGCGGATGGCGTTGAGCGCCGTGTCGCCCAGGTCGCGGCCGGAGAGGTCGAGGATGGTAAGGGCGCTGGCGTCGCGTAGGGGAGGGAGCCGGCCGTCGCCTCCAGCCCGGGGAAGACGAAGCTCCACCGGGCGGGCCAGCGTGGCGAGAGGCGAAAGATCCGCTAACGAAGCACCGAGATGGGTCACCGATGAGGGGATGCACAGGAGATCGACGAACCCGTCCAAGACGAGGGTACGGAGCTTCGGCATCCCCGAGAGCGAGATCGGGCTCGGCCGGACCCAGCCGAAGGCTCCTTCGGCCCGTAGGCTCTCCAGCTGCGGCAGGTCGCCCCAGGTCGCCAGTGAGGCCACGTCGAGCGGGCCGATGGACCACACCCGTCGGAGTCGAGGGCAGGCTCGGACATGTAGGGTCGAGCACCAGCGGGCGTGGAGCTCTTCGAGGAGCGCGAGGTGAACGATGGGCGGGTGTGTCCCCGCCGTCCCGTTGAGTCGCAGGCGCACCACCGATTGGGGGACGTAGTCGGCGTCGGTCCAGAAGTCGGAGGGCGCCGCGTGGTCGAGCCAGCTCTGCGTGACGCCTACCGTTGAGACCAGCTCGAGCCGGTCGAGGCGCAGCGCCGGGAGCCGCTCGCCCGCGGTCAGCCCGTTCAGCGCCAGCGCCCGGAGGTTTGGGAGTAGGGAGAGCCGTCTCAGGTCTGGGCCCCCCGAGCTCGGCCTCCCCGCCCCGTCGAAGTGGGCCAGCCGGAGCGAGACCGCCGATTCGCGCAGCTCGGCCGCCACCGGGCCCTCCGCCTCGGTCACCAAAAAGAGCAGCAGCGCGTCGAGGGCCCCGCGTTGAAGGCCCCTGCGCGCGAACGCTCGTCCGGGCTGAAATGAGCCGGTCACGTGGTCCGCCGCTCCTTCTGCCGGCTCCGCCGCTCCGTCCCCCCGCCCCGCCGCGCTCCGGCCTGGTGACCATGTCGCCCCGCTCAGCAGCTCGGCGTAGAGCCCACGGTCCTGCAAGCCCTGCAGCTCACCGAACGCGCGATCGAAGCCGCCGTGCTCGATCAGGCGCGCAATTATTCTCGGCCCAGTCGCCATCAGCCGCCCCGACGAAGGCGCACCCAGCCGAGCCCGAGCAGCGTCAGCCCGAGGGCGTCCACGCCCACAGCCCGTGGCGCTGGCTGCGCGGCGCACCCACATCGTTCAGCCCGCCGCCCGGAGTCCGCGGTGCCTTCGGCGATGTCTACAGCGGAGTCGCCGGCCGGCCCCCAGATGATCGGCCCCTCTCCCGTACGCGTGATCGCCGCCGTGAACGGATCGTCCGGTCGCGCCTCACTCCACTCCCCCTCCGTGGCAAACCGAACGGACGCCGGGCCTATGACCTCAAACGTGGCTCCGTCGTTGTCCACCTTCGCGTAGACGGTGCCGTAGAGCTCGCCTTCGGCCTGCTCCCCCTCGGGCGGCGACATCGCTTGG
>SHYV01000186.1 GCA_009692605.1 Myxococcales bacterium | reverse complement strand
GCCGCTGCTCGCCTGAGGCACTACCTTCACGAGGTAGTTGTTCAGCTCTGAAGCAGTGATGGAGCCGTCACCGTTCGAATCGGCGCGGCCGGCGATGCCGTCCAGAAACGCGCCGGCGAACACGCCGGGCTTGCCGGTCTGCTTCGGGCCCGCGGCCGATACCACGAAGGCAGAACGGCCCTTTCCGGGCCAGGCGTCTCCGGTGGGGCCAAGCAACGCGAGGTTGTTCACGATGCCGGGGTGCGCCGCATCCAGCACGACCACGTAGCTCTTGCAATGAACGTACTTCTCGATGTAGCCGTCCAGCTCGGCGAGGGACATCGAGGTCGCTTCAAGGGCGTCGGGGTCGGTGTTGTAGAGCAGGATGCGCGGGTCGCCGTAGTCCGCGCCCACCCCCTGCCCGGCAAAGTAGAGCATGAACGTGTCGTGGACCCCGACCTCGTTGGCGATCTGGTCCTGAAGGGCCGATTGCAGGTGGGCCAGGGTGGCCGAAGCGTCGGTCAACAGCCGCACCTGCGCGTACCCACCGCTTTGTTCGAGCACCCTCTGCAGGTCCGCGGCTTCCGAGCGGGCGTTGTCAAGCCGCACCTCCACGGGCAGATGCTCATAGTCGGAGATCCCGATGATCAAGGCGATCCGCCGCCCCTCGGCGGCTTCGGCTGGGGGCGCAGTCAGCCCACCGGTCACGCCGAACGCAGCGAGCGTGACAGCGCTCAACCGCCAATCAACACGCATAAACCTACCTCCTAAGGGCCCGACAAGGTAACACGCGGCATGGGTCGCGTTCGAGGGAGCGGCTACACTGCGGAATGGCCTCCCGCGCCCCGCGCAGCATCCGCATCGCGGCCCTCGTGCTGGCCGGATGTGGGCCCGCGCCGGCCGAGCCCTGCACGTTGTGCGCACTGACGGACGCGAACAACTACTCGTGGAGCGGCGCGCTGGAGGTACAGCAATGGCAGCTCCAGGCCGGCGCGGACGTCCAACTATCCTGGCCGCAGCTCACGCATGATCTGTACGGCGGTGCGCTGGATCCGGCGGAGGACGTCGAACGCGTCGCCCTGCTCGCCATGCCACAGCTCTCCCCCGCCGAGGTGACCGAAGGGCTCGCCAGCGACAAACTACTTGCTTCAGACGCTGCATTAATCGTTTTCTGCGAGCCAGACGGCACCCGTTGTCCGCTCTCGGACTTCGAGCTGTTCGGGAGCGACCTCGACGTCGAGGCCTACTTTGTAGAGGACACCGGCACGTGGGTCGCGGCGCTGCTGACGGCCGACGACACCATCGCCTCGGTCGGCTTCCTGCTTCCCGAGGCCGACAGCCTGCTCACCGAAGTGGAGTTCACCGACGACACCAGCACGCTCACCGTGGCGGTCGATCTGGAGTCCCTCACCCCTGTCCTCGTCCCCGCCGACCAGTCCTTCGTCGTGGACTGGAGCGGCTTGACCCATGACGGCCTCGGGAACGACCTCTCCATCGATACGATCGACCGGCTGCTCGTCGGCCGCCTTGACGGGTCGCCAGATAGCCTCGAGGCAGAGGTCTACGACCTCGACAACACCGCAGACCCAGTCTGGACACTCGATGTGTCCGGATCGTCCGCCGACCTTGGTGCGCTCGTCGGTGAGACGGCTTTCGGCGGAATCGACGGCGAAGGGTCCTGGGTTCTCGCGCTCTACTGCACCGCTTGCCTTAATCCGGCCCCGCGCTTCGCTACGCTGCTCGCCTCGCCATGAGGAGGTAGAAGGGGAAATGACATTCACCGCTGCGAAGCTCCGCCTGCCCCCGCTCAGCTGCCCGGGCACGTTCAGGCACTCACGCGTGCCCGTGATCCTGCTCCTGCTCGCCGGCTGCCAACCGGCGAGCGACGGTCCGGTCGTGGACGCCGACTGCCCCGTTGATCAGGACCTGTTCGCATCGCTGGCACCCCGTCTCGCCCCGGTGGAGACGGTGGTCGTGGCCGCATGGGAGACCACCGAAGCCGTCGAGGCGCGTGTGCTCTACGTCGACACCAACGACCCCGACTCGACCCTCTCGACCCCCTGGAGCACGTCCGGGACCGCGGGGCTCATCAACCTTTTGGGCCTGCGCCCAAACCGCACTATCGAGCTGCAGATCGAAGCCCGAGGAGCCGGCGATGCGACGGACTCCGAGCGACGGTGCAGCCCCAGTGCGACCTTACCCACCGGGAGCTTGCCGTCAGCGCTCCCCGAGACCGTCGTCACTACCTTCGACGAAGGCCGCGATGTTCTGGGCTGGCACACCGTCGCAGTGATCCGGTCGGACGACAGTCTGGCCACCATCGTCGACGCCGAAGGCCAGTTCGTATGGGCCACCGAGGTGGCTTCACCGGTCTTTCGCGCCACGCTCTCCGTTGACGGCACCGCGATGCTCTCCAACCAGCCGGCCGACCTTTGGACCGGCACCGGCACGCTTTGGCGCACCCCGCTAGGCGAAGGCGATGTGACGCGCATCGACGTCGTCGGCTCGCACACCGACTTCGTCGAGCTGCCGGACGGCACCCTGGCCACGCTCGGGTGGACGAACCGGCTCTACGCCGACGACACGCGCAACCTGCTCGGTGATACGATCATCGAGGTGAGCCCGGACGGCACGCAGACCATCGTGTGGGACATCTTCGACCACTTTGTCCCCAGCTTGAGCGGACAATACGCCCCAAGCCCGGCAGCGGTAGGGGACGAGCAGCCTCAGCTCGAAGAGTGGTCCCACGTCAACAGCATCAGCTACGATGCAGCCAGCGACGATTACCTCGTCACCGGCAGCTTCAACCACTCGGTCATGCGCATCGACCGAGGCACGGGCGACATGGTCTGGACCCTCACCGACGGCGGGGGCGCGACCGACTGGCAGGTCAACTCCGAAGAGCGTGAGCTGGAGCTCCCCCACAGCGCCCAGCTCATCGATGACCATACCGTGCTCGCGTTCAGCCGCGGCCCCGTCGGCTCGGAGGCCGATCCGGCCGCCTGCGCGTGGGTCACCGAGCTTGCCCTCGACGACTCCACCGGTGCGGCGAACCCGTTGCTCCACTATTCGTCCAACGACTGCGTCACCGTGCCGTTCCTCGGCGAAGCCCGCCGCATCGACGGCGGCAACACGACCATCACATGGTCACCCGCCGGCCGGATCTCCCAGATCGACGCCGACCTCTCGGTCGTCTTCCAGGTCGACCTCGATCTGGGGGCCGCGTTCGGCTTCGGAGAGTGGTCGGCCGATCTGTACCGGAGCGACGACCTGTGAGACGGACCGGCCGGAGGTAAGCCCCGGCTACCGGTTCTTCTTCCGTGCCTTCCGAGCCGCCTTCTCCTTCTTCCGCCGGGCGTCGATCTCGGCCGACGAGATCTGGGGTGCGTTGGGCCCGACAACGGCATCCAACCCGCTCATCCCCGGCATGCGGCCCATCCCGGCCTGCGCCATCTTCGCCATCTGCTCGCGGATCCGCCGCTGTTCGGCCTTGGTGCCGGTCATCCCGGTCGCCATCCCCACGTCCCGCATCATCAGGCGGGTCATCTGGAAGCGATCCTTGAGGTCCTTCACGTCCTGAAGCGGCCGCCCGCAGCCCCTCGCGATGCGCTTCATCCGGCTCTCATCGAGCAGGTCCGGCTTGACGCGCTCTTGCCGGGTCATGGAGTCGATCATCGCCTCGACCTTGGTGAGCTCGCGGTCGTCCAGCGCCTCCGCCGGAAGCTGGCCCATGATCTCGTCCATGAACGGCAGCTTCGACATCACCTCGCGCAGACTGCCCATCTGCTTGATCATCTTCATCTGGTTCTGGAAGTCGACGAAGGTGAACTCGCCCTGGAGCATCCGGTTCGCGTCTTTCTCAGCGGTCGCGGGGTCGACGTGCTTCTCGAAGTCCTTCATGAGCCCGACCACGTCGCCAAACCCTAGGATCCGGCTCGCCAGCCCCTCCGGCCGGAAATCCTCCAGCTTGTCGAGCCCCTCGCCCATGCCTACGTAGACGATCGGCTTTCCGGTGACCGTCTTGATCGAGAGCGCGGCGCCGCCCCGCGCGTCACCATCAAACTTGGTGAGCACAAAACCGGTGAAAGCCAGCCGCCGATCAAACTCCGCGGCCGTCCTCACCGCGTCCTGTCCGACCATCGCGTCGCAGACGAACAGAATGTTGGCGGGCTGCGTCTTCTCCTTGATCTGGTCCAGCTCGGCCATCAGCGTCTCATCGAGCGCCAGCCGACCTGCGGTGTCGAAGATCACGACGTCACGCCCGACGTTGCGCGCCTGAGTGACCGCGAGGGAGCACAGCTGGACTGGGTTCATGCCCTTGATCGAGAACACCGGTACGTTCAGCTTCCGGCCGAGCGTGGTCAGCTGGTCCACCGCCGCGGGGCGGTAGATGTCCGCGGCGACGAGCATCGGCTTTTTTCCCTGTTGCTGCAGCTTACGCGCCAGCTTTCCGGCCGTCGTCGTCTTGCCCGACCCCTGAAGCCCCACCATCATGATGATCGAAGGCTTGCCCGTCAGGTCGAGCGCCGCGGGCGCCCCGCCGAGCAGCTCGGTCAGCTCATCCGAGCAGGCCTTGATGAAGTAGTCCGCCGGCGTGACGGCGAACCCCTTCGGGGCCTTGATCTGCACCGTCCTGCCGAGCGTCTTTTGCTTCACGCGCTCGAGGAACCCCTTCATCACGTCCAGCTCAACGTCGGCCTCCAGCAGGCTGACCCGAACGTCGCGCAGCGCGTCGACCACCGCCTCTTCAGTCAGCTCAGCCTTACCGGAGAGCTTGTTTCGTGCGTTGCGGAAACCACGGGAGAGCGCGTCGAGCATGGAGCCGCGGCTATCACCTTCGCCCCAGCCGGCCCAGCCGGAAAGCCCAGGTCCGACGCAGCGCGGCCAACTCCCGCTCGGCCCGCTCACGGCCTCGCAGCGCGAGCTCCAGAGGGCGCTCGACGAGGAACCCCGGCGCGCGCCTCGGGGAACGCAACCATGCCAGGAGCGGCCTCGCGACGGTCACCGGGTCGTAGCGCTCGGCGATCCAGGCCGGGTCGGGCGGGGGCGTCCGGTCGAGGATGGCGGCGATCGCCGCTTCGGTCGATGTCACCGCGCGCACCTGCCCCCGGGCGGCGAGCTCGGTGATCAGCTGCGGACCCGCTGAGGCCACCACACGCAGGCCGGAGGCCCGCCCCGTCAGCACCCGGGTACGCGAACCACACAGCGGCTCCCAAACGTCGCGTCGATCCAGCGTGAGGAGCACCTCACAGGCCTCGGTGACCGCGCGCGGGTCCGGGAGCCATCCGTGGAACCGCACCGCTCCGGTGGCCTTGAAGCGCTCGACGAACCTGGCGTACCCGCCCGGTTGCCCCGGGCCGCCGGTCACGTCCACTTCGACGGGGGACCGCTCCATGGCGCCCTCAAGCACGGCCGCGACCGCGTCGTCATCAAACCAGGTATTAAAACTACCGGACAGCAGCACCCGGACCGGCCCGCTCGTACGGTCTGCCCCCCCCGTTGCTGTCAGCGTGGCCCCGGAGCCGGGCCACGCGATGGGGATCGTCGCGATGGTGAGCTGGTCCGGCCCCACCCAACGGCCGAGCATGCCCAACTGCCCGATGAGCGTATGCGCGCTGACATCACCGATGGTGGAGAACGCATCGGCGCGGGCCAACGCCGGAAGAAAAACTCGCGCACAGTCTTCTGCGACGCGGAGGGGATCCCCGCCGCGGGCCACCACCGCCTGGCCATCCGCGAAGGGGTCGCCCGGCCAGTCCAGCCACAACGGCCGCTCCCCGGCGATCCGCACCGCCACCTCCGTGGGACCGTAGACCCCGGCGCTCACCACGACGTCCGCGCCAAGCTGGTCAGGGGACTCGGCCCGGTCAGCGGACTCGGCCCTGTTGGCGGACTCGGCCCCGGCGTCGACGGTCAGCACCTCGTGCCCAGCGCCCTCGATGACGCTCCGAAAGTGCCGGAACCGCGCCGCCGCAAACCCAGTCGCTCTCGGCTCGCCAACCAGCGCGACGCGGCAGCTCACCCGTCCGCCTCGTGCCACGCGAGCACACCCCAGGAGTGCGGGATGGTCACGATCCCGTGATCCTCAACCTGCTGCTCGACCGAAAACGGGTACAGCTCGTTGTGCCACACGTAGGCCTTCACGTGCCCCGCGTCGAACACGGCCACCGAGACCCGGAAGTTACCCTGTAGAAGCGGAACTGACGGATAGTAAAGATAGAATGTATATATTCCGTGAAATCTACCCTTGAGCGCCTGATCGAATCCGGTGTTCGGTCCGAACACATACACGCCATCGTCGCGGTGGATCGCCGCGCCGAAGATCGGGTCAACGACCACCTCGGTGGTGCGGAACGTCACCGCGATCACCAGGGCCTCTCCGCTCCAGTACCGCTCCCGCTCCGCCCCCGACGCATCGAGCAGCTGAACGCGGAGGATCCGGACCTCCCCGGTTCCGGAGACCACGTTTTTGTCCCCGTCCACCACCCGCGGCGCCTCGCCCGCGATCTGGAGGAACAAGCCCGCCGCATCGGGGACCGCACACGCCACAACGAGAGTGGCCTGCAGGGCAGCGCCCTGCACAGCAGTCGGCACAGGAGCAGGCAGCGCGGCCTTCGGGTCCGGGCCGGCTCGTCGGAGCAGCGATGGCTCCGCCCCAACCGCGGGAACCGGCGGCGGTGGGTCCTCCCCGACCAAAGCCGCCAACCTAGTGCGGCCCACTCCCACGTACTCCTCCACCACTTCGCGAGCGTTCCCCTGCAAGCGGGGCCGTCCGCGGTCGAGCCAAAGCACCTCGCTGCAAAGCGCGCGGATCGCGTGCAGGTCGTGGGACACGACGATGAGGGAGCAGCCTTCGGCCAGAGATCGCTCAATCCGCCGAATGCACTTGCGCTGGAAATACTGGTCGCCCACCGCGAGGACCTCGTCGATCAGCAAGACGCGCGCGTCGCTGTGGACCGCGATCGCGAAGCCCAGGCGCAGCTGCATCCCCGTGGAGTAGGTGCGAACCGGGTGGTCGATGAAATCACCCAGCTCGGCGAACCGGATGATCTCGGGGACCCTGGACTCGATCTCCGGCGGCGACATCCCGGCGAGCGCACAGCCGAGCCCAATGTTCTCCCGGCCCGAAAATGGTGCATGGAAGCCCACGCCGAGGTCGAGCAGCGTCGCCATGCGCCCCTGCACCGAAATCGAGCCCTCGGTCGGCTCGCTGATCCCGGCGAGCAACCGGAGCAACGTGCTCTTCCCGGCGCCGTTGCTCCCGACCACTCCGAAGGCCTGACCGGCCGAGACCGAGAAGTCCACCCCCCGCACCGACCAATGCTCGGTGTGGTGGGTGCGGCTGCCGAGAAACTCGAAGAAGCGCGAGCGGTCGTTCGGGTAAATGTCGTAGCGCTTGCCGAGGCCCACCGCGCTCACGATCGGCGAGGGCGGCGCACCATGATCCGCCCCGTCCAGCGTGGGCCGGCCGGCGTCTCGTGAAGTCGGAGGGTCGGGACGGGGAGTGCTCAACATGGTACCCTAATGCGCCATGCGTCGTTCTCCCGCCCACCGCGCCTTCCTTTCCGCCGCGCTCCTCGTCGGTTGCAGCGTCGGGTGCAGCGTCGGGTGCAATGGGCTCGACGTCGTGCCAATCTTCACGACCGATACCTGCGAACACAACGGGTTGGACGTGGCGTCTCGCGAGGTGACCGTGGCGTACCCCCTCGACGGGGACACGTTCGAGACCACCGAGGGCGAGACCGTGCGGCTGCTCGGGGTCGACGCGCCCGAGATCGAGCACCCGACGATCGCCGAAGAGTGTTGGGGGCCACAATCGGCCGACTGGCTGGCCGCGGAGCTCACCGGACAGAGGGTGCAGCTCGCCTTCGACAAGGAATGCGTGGACACCTACGGCCGGACGCTCGCGTATGTGCGCGTCTCGAGCAGCGGCGCAGGCACGGTTGTGGATACCGGAGATACCGCCGACACCGGCCAAGCCTCGGGCAGCATCGAGTTCGACCTGCTCATCAACGAGCAGAGCGTGCGCCTCGGGCAATCCACGGTCTACGAAGACTTCGATGACATCAAGCTGAAGGACGTGCTCTACGCGGCTCAGGCCGTCGCGCAGCGCGAGTCCGCCGGCCTGTGGGGCGTATGTGAGTCTGCTTGAAGCAGGACTCGGGCCCGCTCCCCGCTCGCTCGTAGAGGCGCTGGAGCGCGCATCGTGGGCACGGGGACAGCTCGAAGCCGAGGTCGATTCTGCGCTGGGTGAGCTGACGAAGGAGGAGCTGAGCAACCGCAAGGCGATCGACGAGGCCTACCGAAGGATCGCGGCGTTGCGGCTGCTACGGCAAGAGTTCGAGGCGCGGAAGGCCGGGTTAGGCGCGGAGGGCTCCCGACACGACTGGATGGCGGTGCGCGACGGATTGCGGGCGGACCGCGAGCGGTTCATGCAAAAGGTGGAGGAGGTGCGGGCCGCCGTGCGAGTCAGGGACGACCGGCTCGTCGAGGAGCTTCAAGGGCCCGGGCTGGCGGCGGCGGTCGCCGAATACGAACGTTTCCAGACCGAGATCGAGCCAGCCCTGGCCACTCTGCCACCGGCGTACCGAAGTGCCGTCATCGAAAGCCAGCAAGCGAACCGGCGGCGACTCGCCCCCTGGATTCAGGCGGCGAACGCGGCTGCGCCGATGCTTGTCGGGCCGATGGAGCCCATCGGGGTCGTGGCCTGCGCTTCGCCCGCGGACGGACGTCCCGAAGCCCTGGTGTTTGTCCTGCCGCTCCCGTTCGAGCTGTACCGGGGCTGGGCGGCGAGGGAGGAGGACCTCGCAGCGATCTTCGCCTACCGCGTGGTGACGGCGCTCTTCCGCCTGTTGCGCGAGATCGGCGCAGAGGACGCTCCGGTCGAGTATTTCGAGGTCCACGAGTGCCTGGCGCTGCAGGTCTGGCTCAGTGACCACTCCATTCGCGGCGACCTGCGAGAGCAGACCCTCGCGCACATTGGACGCGCCTATGAGGAGGGCCCGGAGCTGCCTGGCGCCTCGGTCGAGGTCTATGGGGTGTGGGTGCGCCCCGAGCTACTCACCGAAGATGGCTACTGAGGTGGAGACCCAACTCCCGGACCTGGCTTCGCTGCGAAAATTGCGCGTGGATCAGGTGGCGCGATGGCTGGAGATCCACCCGTACGAGGTGATCCGGGCGCTCGTCCAACAAGAGGCACTCCCCGCTGATCTGCGGCTGGAGACCCAGCACGTCGAGCAGGTGCGGGAGCTCCTTGGCCTGCAAACGTGGTGGAACGGCGGGGAGGCCCCAGCTCGCGACGGGGACCTGATCGCTGCGCTCATTCTGCGGCTGACCACCCGGCTTGCCATCATTGGCGACCCGCCGGATTCTGCGCCGCCCCGGCCGCTGTCCACGCGCTCCGACAACCTATTTCGAGGTCTGGATCCTGAACAACAGATGTTCCTACGTCGAGCGGTCAACCACCTCGTGAAAATGGGGTACCTCGACATCGTCATGACCGCGGCCGGACTGTCCGTCACCCTCCGACCGGAGAGCAGGCGGGAGCTTCGGCTACTTGTACCAGGGTCAGTGGGCATTCAGGCTCTGGTCGCGCGGACGCGGTCCGAGCACGACGACGGTGGATGAGATGGCCGAGCCACGCAAACTCTTCGGTCGTCCGTCAACCCTGCTCCTCGACGAGCACCCCGGGCAGCCGCGCCCACCGCCGGTGCTGCTCGAGCCCGCGCCTTGGCGCTCCATGGTTCCGCGGTCGCCTCCCCCCGCTCCGACCAATCCCGAGCCGCTGGTGGGCGGGCGAGTCCCCAGCGTAGCGAGCTTGCCGAGCGAGCTTGAGGACTACGAAGATCTCGATGACACCGGGGTCCACGCGGGGGAGACGCCCGCTCAGGAGGCCGACGATGCAGTTTGGGGGGCGGCGTTCGAGGTGGACGACAGCCGTGTGGCCCGACGTGGTGGGGTGGCGGCTGAACCCTTCGTAGCGGCCCAATCGCCCGAGTCGGCAGACTCCGACAGCGGCGTAGCGACGCCGGAAGGGGGCCAAGACAGCGAGGTCACCGGGGTGGGCGAGCAGGTTGCCTTGCCGGAGGGCTTCGACTTCGATTTCGCGTTGCAGGCCGAGCCCCCCGCGCAGGCCGAGCCCCCCG
>SHYV01000002.1 GCA_009692605.1 Myxococcales bacterium | reverse complement strand
CAACTGCACGGCGACATCCTGCGGCGGATGATCCAGATCGCAAAGGACCACCCGGACCAGTTGGAGCGAACCATCGCCTGGTCGAGCGTCTCGCGAAACCTCGAGCGCGTGGCAGACCATGCCTGCAACGTCGCCGAGATGGTGGTGTTTCTGGTCGATGGCGTCGTGGTCCGCCACGGGGGCCTGAAAGGGGGGTGATGGGGCGATTCCCCCGCGCCTTCGGGTTGGCTGCCCCCGCACCACCGTCACCTGACGCCCCGCGGGGGTCACGGTCGCGCTACTGGATGTGCGCTGAATGGTGAAGTGTGCGCTTTCTTGCCTATCTGGCGGACCTCTGTTAGCACCGGCCCAGCAAAGAGTCCAAATGCTGGTAGACCCCTCCGTTTTTTGCGTAGAGCCGCAGCCCGATGAAGCCACGGTCGAGCTGACCGCAGAGGCGCCGCTGCCGGCCGCACCGAGCACGCAACCTCCGGTGATGACCGACTTCGACTGGCTCGAACGCAGCGAGTCCGACGCCCTGCTCAGCCCGTTTGAGATCAACCCGGAGCCCTCGACCTGATGCTCGCTCGCACCTCGGTACTGGTGCTGCTCCGTCCCCCTCAGCCTCACCTCCTGCACTGCTGACCGCAATTGCGACCCCAGCTCGCACGCGATGGGTGGGGCCTGCGTACCCGACACCGGTGACACAGACACCGACGCTGACACAGACACCGACTCTGACGTCGATGAATGCATCAGCCTGACCATGCGGCAGGACTTCGACGGAGATCTCGAAGATTGGCGGCCGGAGGTCGACATCGAGGCCACGCCAGGCGACATCGAAGAGTCGTTCACCGGGTGTTTTCTGGGCGAGGTGGACGGGTCGACCGCATGGGGAGCGTCCGTCGCCGCAGAGGACGACACATCCTGCACCCTCTCCGCCCCCGACTCGTACAGCGAACCGCTTCAGGATCTCTGTGTATACGCCACGGTGTCGACGGACCTCCGTGGCGAGTTCGACCCCATCGCCGGGTACTACGAGGCCAGCGTCAAGGTAATTTGGTACACCGATGGGTGGGTTGAAACTCAGAGCGAGGAGATCCCGAGCGCGGCCGACGCAGCAGGGCACCTGGACGAGCACCTGACCTACAACTTCGACGAGTCGCTCATCGGCGACTCCATTACCTGGATCTCCTAAGCCTTCCTCCTCGATAACGACCACACCACACCAAGCTCGAATGACGGCTCAATGTGGATCTCGATCGACAACTTTGAGTTCAACGGCGAGTAGCCCCGACAGGTCCTACCCCGGATGCAACGCCGTCCAGAGCGTCTGGGCCAGCTTCGGCCCCACGCCGGGGGCGAGCGCCAGCGTAGCGACGTCCGCCGCGCGCATCGCCGCCATCGACCCGAAATGGAGCAGCAGGGCCTTCCGGCGGGCCGGCCCCACGCCGGGAAGGTCCTCCAAGGCGCTCCGCACCGTGCGCGCTGACCGTGTCTTGCGGTGGAAACCCACCGCGGTGTCATGGGCCTCATCCCGAAGGTGCTGCAAAAGCCGGAGCGCGGGGTCGTCGTAGCGAAGCACCACCGGTTCCGGCTCCCAGGGCAGCACGATCTTGTCGACGGCGTCGCGGTCGCCGCGCTTGCGCTCGGTTCGTGGCTTAGCCAGCCCGATCACCGGCTGCTGTTCGAGCCCGAGCTCGGTGAGCACAGCCAACGCCGAGTTGAGCTGGCCTCGACCGCCGTCCACCACGATGAGGTCGGGGAACTCCCCGCTCTCCATCGCACGGGTGAGCCTGCGGCGCAGGATCTCCTCCATCGTCGCGTAATCGTCGGCCCCGATGACCGTCTTGACCTTGTACCGCCGGTAGTCCTTTCGCGAAGGCTTTCCGTCGATGAACACGACCTGTGACGCCACCGGGTCCATCCCGAGCAGGTTCGAGTTGTCGAAGCACTCGATCCGCGAAGGCGGCGCGTCAAGTTGGGCGATCTCGGCGATGCCGTCGAGCGCACGCTGAATGCGGTCTTCCTCGCCGTGGTCCACCGCGAAGCGTGACCTGGCGGCGTTGGTCGCGATCTCCACCAGCCGCGATTTGTCGCCGCGCTGGGGGACCAGCACCCGGACCACCAGACCCCGCAGCTCACTCAAAATCTCCGTGATCACCGCCGGAAGCTCCTCGGGCACCAGCACCTCAGGCGGAGCTGTCCCCTCCTCGCTGTACCACCGGTTCAAGGTCGCGGTCAGCACCTCAGCGTCTTCGGCGAGCTCGCCCGAGAACGGGAAGACCATCGGCTCCCGCGCCAGCCCGCCCCGCACCGGCATGCACGCGATCGCGCCCCGGTCGCCTTCCCGGTGCAAGCCCCAGACATCCCGGTCGCCCATGCGGACGTCGGCGACGACCTGTCGGTCCAGGCTGGCGCGGACCGCCGTCAGCAGGTCGCGCACCCGCGCCGCCTCCTCGAACCGCTCCTCATCCGCCAACACCCCCATCTTGACCGTCAAGCGCCCCTGAAGCTCGCGGTCCCGGCCGCCGAGGAACAGCACGGCGTCTTGCAGGACCGCCTCGTACTCCTCGATCGTGCAAAGGGCGACACAAGGGGCGATGCACCGCTTCAGTTGGTGCATCAGGCAGGGCTTCTTGCGAGACCGCAGCACCGCGTCGGTGCAGGTTCGAAGCGGGAAGCTGCGCTGGACGAACTGCAGCGTGCGACGAGCCGTGGTGGCGGAGTGGTAAGGGCCAAAGTACTTCGCGCCGTCATCTTTGGGGCGCCGCACCAACGAGAATCGCGGCCACTCCGACCGCGGGTCGATGCGGACATGAAGGAAGTTCTTGTCGTCGCGGAGCTTGATGTTGTAGCGGGGCCGGTGCTGCTTGATCAGCGAGTTTTCCAGAAGAAGGGCCTCCTTCTCCGTGCGGACCTGAATGGTCTCGATACGCACCGCCTGATTGACCAGAAACGGGACCATATAGCGACCGTCGTGCCCGCCGAGGTACTGCTTCACCCTCGCGCGCAGGCTGACAGCCTTGCCCACGTAGAGCACCACGCCGTCCGCGTCCTTCCAGAGGTACACGCCGGGCTCGGCCGGAAGGCCGTCCGCTTGCTCTTCGAGGGTGGGCATGGCGACCGGGTCTATGCCGGATAGGATCCCTTGGTCCACGTGTCCCCGCTCCTCAACCTCGTCCTCGCCCTCGCCGCCCCTGCCTCCGCGGGGTCAAGAGCACAGCCTGACCAGACGCCGGTGAGCGCCACCGGCGGCGTCGCCGTGGGCCTGCTGTCCACACCCGCAGACAACCCGCTGGAAGGCGGCATGACCGAGGTGATCCGGCTCGGCGTTCGGCTCATCGACACCTTTGACATCGAGGGGGAAATCGGCCGGATCGAGGGGCGCACCCGCGATCTGGGGATCGTGTACCACGCGTACAATCCGCGCGCGAGCCTGCTGATCCACCTGACGCCCAACGCGCGCGCCGACCTGTTTCTGGGCTTCGGCGCGGGCGAGCAGTTCGTGACCGTCGAGCGCGACTCGGTGAGCGACCAGCCTGACGCGCAGGACCGCGCGCTGTACGTCAACCCCTCGCAGGACTTCGTGATGAACGGCGGGCCCGGCCTGATCCTCCACGCGGTCGGCCCCTTCCACATCCGCACCGACCTGCGCTGGTACGGCTCGTTCGGCCCGGACAGCCAGTTCGACCAGTCCGACTCCTTCCAGAACCTCGAGTGGACCATCGGCATCGACTTCCGGCAAGAGACGCCTCCAGACCTCGACCACGACGGCATCAAGAACGACGTCGACGACTGCCCAGAGGACCCCGAGGACCGTGACCGGTTCGAGGACGACGACGGCTGCCCCGACCCCGACAACGACGGCGACGGCATCAAGGACAAGAAGGACAAGTGCCCCGACGACAAAGAAGACAAGGACGGGTTTGATGACGAAGACGGCTGCCCGGACCCCGACAACGACAGCGACGGCATCAAGGACAAGCGCGACCGTTGCCCGGACAACGCCGAGGACTTCGACGGGTTTGCAGACGACGACGGCTGCCCGGACAAGGACAACGACGATGACGGGGTCTCGGACAAGCGCGACCGGTGTCCCGATGAGCCGGAGACGCTGAACGGCTACCTCGACGGCGACGGGTGCCCGGATGAGCTGCCCACCGAAGTCCGAAAGTTCTCGGGCGTCATCCCCGGGATCACGTTCGAGACCAACAAGGCGATCATCCGGCCAGCCAGCTTCACGACCCTCTACGAGGCGCTGTCGGTGTTCCAGCAGTACCCGGAGCTGAACTTCGAGATTCAGGGGCACACCGACGATGTCGGCGATGACGCGTTCAACCTGGACCTGTCCGACCGGCGGGCTCTGGCGGTCATGGACTGGTTCCTGCAAAACGAGCTAGGGACGGAGCGCATGCGGTCCGTCGGCTTCGGCGAGACCGTGCCGGTGTCGGACAACGTCACGGACGCCGGCCGCGCCCAGAACCGCCGCGTGGAATTCAGGCTCTACAACAATGAGGATCCCGCTGACTGACGAGCCCGCCCCCGCAGCAGGCAACGGCGCTGTCGAAGCCGCCGCCGTGGAGCCTGGCGCTGCCGACCTGCGCGGCGCACGGGTGGTCGTGACCGGCGGAAGGGGGTTCCTCGGCCGCCAAGTAGTCGAATTGCTGTGCGGGCGGGGCGCGCACGTCGTCGCCCCCGCCCGCGACGAGGTGGACCTCGCTGACGTCCGGCGCGCCTCCCACGCGCTCGCCGACCTCCGCCCCGACTACCTCGTCCACTGCGCCGCCACAGGGGGCGGTATCGGCTTCATGCGAGCCCACCCGGGCACGTCTTGCACCGACAACGTCCTCGTGAACACCAGCGCCATCGAGGCAGCGCGACTCGCCCGGGTGCGGCGGTATGTCGGGGTGTCCAGCGCGTGCGCCTACCCCGGCCGGGTCAACCAGCCGATGCGCGAGCCGGACATCGGCGACGGAGAACCCGAGCCGACCAACGCCGCATACGGCCACGCCAAGCGCCTGATGCTCGTGCAGGGCGAAGGCTACGCCCACGAATACGGGCTCGACTGCGCGTTCGCGGTGCCTACCAACCTCTACGGCCCCGGAGATGATTACGAAGAGCACAGCTCACACGTCGTCGCCGCGCTGATCAGGCGCTTCGAGGCAGCCCGCATCGCCAACGCCGGTCAGGTCATCGTCTGGGGGACAGGCCGCGCGACACGTGATCTGCTCTACGTGCGAGACTGCGCCGAGGGAGTCGTCCGCCTGCTGGAGACGGGGGCCGGGCCGGGCATGGGCCCCTGGCCGCGCGCGTTCAACCTTGGGAGCGGACGGGAGACGCCCGTGCTCGAGATCGCGGAGTCGGTGGCCGGCGCGGTGGGGTTCATGGGCGAGCTTGGATGGGACGGCGACAAACCAGATGGAATGCCGAGAAAGGTGCTGGATTCGGGCCGAATGCGGACGCAAACCGGGTGGTTCGCGGCGACGTCGCTGATCGACGGGTTGGCCCGGGCGGTGACCGACTTTCGTGCCCGGCGGGGATGACCGGGATCGCGCTCGCGGCGCTCAGGACTGCTCGGGCGCAACCGCACCGACCAGCTCAGGGTCCGCCGGCTCAAACCGGTCGAGCACCATCGCGACCACCATGTCGGCGAGCACGTTGACCCCGGAGCGCACCCGCGCGATGATCCAGTCCACCGGTACGATCAGCGGCACGACCACCGCGATGGCGGCCTCGGGGATCCCGGCAGCGGCGAGGACCAGCGGCAGCACGATCAGCCCCGCCTCTGGGATCCCCGCAATGCCGACGCCCGCCATGATCGAGGCCAACACGACGGTGATCTGCTGCGAGACCGACAGCGTGTAGCCCAGAGCCTGGCACAAGAACAGCGTCGCCATCGCCTCGTAGAGCATCACACCGTCATTGTTAAAGTTCGTGCCTACACACGCCGATAGCCGCGCGGACTTCTGCCGTACGCCCAGCCGCTCCAGGGCCCGCAACGTCACCGGCATCGTCGCGAGGCTGGAGTTGCACGACAAGCCAGTCACCACCGGGTCCAGCGCCGCCCTCGCGAACCGAGCCGGGCTGTACCCACCTACGAGCCAGCCCAGCACGGGGTAGTAGACCAACGACTGCAGCAGCAGCCCGGCCAGGATCGCGGTGAGAAAAGTCCAGAGCACGCTGAACACGCCGATCCCAGCCTTGCCGACCACGTCGGCGATGATCAGCGCGACGGCGAACGGCATGGCCTCGGCGACCCACAGGACCATCGTCGTCGTCACCGCGAAGCCACCCTCGACGAAGCGCTCGACGGTCGCCATGGCGGCGAAAAGAGAGCGCTGCTCCTCCTTGCCGCGCGCCGACTCCCGGACGTGCCGCAGCGCTGCCCCAAGCAACACGGCCACCAGCACGACCGAGATTACGAGGTTCTTCGAGAACGGATCGACGACGCTCTCCGGAATAAACCCCGCGAGGTTCTTCAACGGGCTCAGGGTGGCGGCCGGGGCCGCCGCAGCCGACCCGGCCCCCACCGCCTCACCCAGGAGCTCAAGTCGTCCCGCCCAGCTGGCACCGGGGTCCAGCGTATTCAGCACGGTAAGCCCGATGCACATCGCGACCGTCACGTTGACGACGCATACGAAGATCAGTCGGAGGCCGCTCGCGGCAGACACCGAGGTCTTCAGAAACGAGTCGAGGATGGCGAACAGGATCAGCGGGGTCGCGAGCGCCTTGAGCGCGCGGATGACCAACATCCCCAGCGGCCCGAGGTCCGAGTTCTTGAGGCCGAACAACCAAGGCGTCTGCTCGAACAACACACCGAAGATGACGCCGACGCTGACCCCAACGATCACCCGCAGGTACATGGGGAACCGCCGGGGCCCGCCCGCAGCGGGCGTCAACGCCGTGCTCCGGCTTGCGCACCGCGGGTGTCGCCGTGCACGGGCACCGAGGCGGTGCACACCGCTGTGGCGCCCGAGTCTGCGGTGAACGTCGCGAACCAACGTCCCTCGGACAGCCCACTGACCGCATAGGTCCAAACGAATGGGCCGCCGTCGCTCACCGACTGCGCGTCAACGGTGGCGGTTCCCGGTCCTGTGAACGACAGACCGACCTCGACGCGCTCAACTTCCCCGCTGATCGACAAGATCAGCGGCGCCGAAGCACCGACGGGGAGCGGGTCAAAACCCATGATCTCGCCGTTGGCGCACATCCAGACAGGGGTCGCCGGCGGCGTGCCCGAGTCCGGGGAGCCCGAGTCCGGGGGGCCCGAGTCCGGGGGGCCCGAGTCCGGGGGGCCCGAGTCCAGGGGGCCCGAGTCCAGGGGGCCCGAGTCATCGGGAAACCCAGCGTCGATGGGACGAGAGACGCAGGCGGACAGCAGAGAGACCACGACGAGGGCGAGCCGGGGGGGGAGCATAGGGACGCGCATACTAGAGCCCGGCCGTGACGTCGATGTCTTCGACTGAGTTGAACCGGTTGTTCCGAGCGCTGTTCGTATTATCCCAGTGAAACCTAAAATTGAAGAAGCCCTGAACCTCGAGGGGCTGGGCGTACGAGGCCCGGGTCACCTCTTCGTAGCTGGACGAGTCGATCGAGGCGGGACCGGGCACCGCCTGCTGGGTGGCGTCCAGCTGCATCGAGAAGTCGATGTGATCCCCGACCGTCAGATCGGCCTCCAGCGACCCGCTCAGCACGTATCGTTGGAAGAACGGATAGATCTGGGAGCGAGCGGACAGATCGAGCCCCAGAGACACGGTGTCTACCCGGACCGACCCGGACCCGATCAGCATCTGGGTCGGAAACACCGCGGCTTCTTGCCCGAGCGTATTGGGCTGGTTGTACCAGTCGGCCTGACCGCCGACCAGATAGGCGACCGCGAGCACATTACCGCGCGGGTCATCCGACGGAAAGAGGTTGTACTCCAGCCCCCCGTGGAGCCGCGCGGTGCCGAGGTACTGCCCCTGGGGATCTTCATGCCCGCCTCGCAGATTGCCCCCGATCGTCCAGTGCTCACCAAGGTTCCAGGAGTTCGTCGTCGCTCCGAGGATCGCGCTCGAGTTCGACGTCAGATCGACCTCGGTGCTCTCCACGACGAGGGATGGCTGCAGCTCGATGCTCTGCTGGTAGTTGATCCAGAGCTCTTGCTGGTTCGTGCTTGTCTTCCGGTAGAGCGAGACCCCTGTCCACATGGACAGGCTACGGTAGTCCTGCGACCACAACCCAAACCCGCCCGCCCAGATTGAAAATCCAAACGGGGTAGTCTTTTTTCCGATGTCGACCGCGCCTTCGGGCTCCGAAATCAAGACGCTCACCGCACCGGGCACCAGGACGCACAGGTACGGCGAGAGCACCCGGTAGAGCACGGGATCGAGCAGCGCGCGCTGTTCGTCCACCGTCAGGCGGTAGTCCACCTCCACGCCCTGCTCAAAACTCGGAGGGGTGCCTGCGGCCTCGGGCCCGAGGTCGCTGACCGCCCGGAGCTGGACGAAGTCGGTGTTGGTCTCGGACGTCGCGTTGAGGTGCAGCACCACCTGGGCCTCGCTGAGCGGCACGACGCGCACCACCGCGAGCGCGTCCAGCGACCCACGGATGTACGTGCAGATATCGACGCGCTCCTGACTCTGGCAGTCCAGCGCGACCCGAAGCGGTGACCACGCCGGAGCGGCGAAGCCGTAGCCGGGAGCCAGTACCAGAAGCGACAGGAGCAGCACAGTGAGTCTCTATCCGAGGGCTCCCCCGACCGGGTACCCATCCCCGGCGAAACTCGATAGTCCAGCCTGTAATGAAAGAAGAAACACCGACATCTGCCGCCGGATTGGAGCCCGTACGGGCGCGAATCGTGGATGCCTGGCTGTTTGTGTCGCTGATCCTGGCGGCGCCGGTCTGCGTGCTCTCGGTCTGGGCAGCGGTGCGGGGGGGCATCCCGCGGGTCGCATGGGCGAGCGTGCTCACCTGCGGCTGGCTGTGCATCGTACGGTTCGGGCCAAACGTCCGCGTCCGCGTGAAGGCGGTGAGCCTGATCGTCGTGCTGCACCTCACCGGGGTCAGCCTGCTGCTCGGCGTAGGCCCCGTCGGCACCGGGCTGACGTGGCTGACAGCGTGCACGGTCACTGCGGCCCTGCTGCTCAGCCCGGGTGAGGCGAGGACCGCGTTCGCCGCCCAATTGGTGACGATCGGAGCGGTCACCCTGCTGTACATGCGATTCCCGACTGACGCGTACACGTTCCCGTACAATGGCCTCGGCTGGTTCGCCGCGGCGTCGGGCAGCCTGCTCCTCGGCGCGGCGCTCTCCGCCGCCACCTCGACGCTCGTGGCCGATCTGGGCGTCGTCATCGACGGGCTCTCGGCCGAGCACGCCCGCCTGCTGGCCGAGACGGCGCGGCGCGCGGCGTTGGAGGCCGACCTCGAACGGCGGGTCGCCGACCGGACCAGCGCCCTGACTACGGCGAACGCCGAACTACACTCCCAGACGGCCGAGCTTCACGCCCAACGCGACGTGCTCGCCACCCAGAAGGACGAGCTTCACGCTCAAGCTATTGAGCTTGAGCACCGCAACCTTGCCGTGGAGCGGGCCGATAGGTTGAAGTCGGAGTTTCTCTCGAACATGTCTCACGAGCTCCGGACGCCCTTGAGCTCGGTCATTGGGTTCTCGGACCTGCTGCTGGACAACGGGGTGGACGATCTCACGGCGCGCCAGAGGAACTTCGTGGAGAACATCGGGAAGGCTGGGCGTCATCAACTATCGCTGATCACCGACATCCTCGACCTGTCCAAGATCGAGGCGGGACACCTACGACTCTCTCCCGAGACCATCGGCGTCACCACCGTTCTGGCAGCCGCCCACAGCGCCATCCTCCCTCAAGCCCACCGCCGGCAGATCACCGTGACCGTCACGACTGCAACGCGACGCGCTGTGCACGCAGACGCAGCCCGGCTGCACCAGATCCTGCTCAACCTGCTGTCGAACGCGGTCAAGTTCAGCCCTGAACGCTCCACCGTGGAGATCGCCGTGACGGATGAAGGCCCCATGGTCGTCTTCAAGGTCAGCGACCGAGGGCCGGGGTTGGCCGCCGAGATGTGGTCCAGGCTATTTCAGTCATTCCAACAGGCTGAGTCACCGCTGGTGAAGCGACATGACGGCACCGGGCTCGGTCTGGCGATCTCGCGGCGACTCGTGGAGGCCCACGGGGGCCGCATCGAGGCGACGGCGAGAGAGGGGGGCGGCCTGGTGTTGACCTTCTCGTTGCCTGCAGCGCCGGAGGGAGCAGCGGTTACCCAGGAGCCAGCGCGGAGCGGCCCTCACGCCATCGAGTCCGCCGGGGCCAGAGCGAGCAACCGCGAGACCGTGCTGCTGGTGGATGATCAGGAGATGAACCGTAGCCTCGGGCGGGCGGTGCTCCAAGCCGCCGGGTTCCTCGTGTTGGAAGCAATCGACGCCCCGACGGGCATCGATCTCGCTCGCGAGCGGCAGCCAGCCTTGATCCTGATGGACCTCGCTATGCCCGGCATGGACGGCATGACCGCCATCCGCACCCTCAAGGCCGAGCCGTCCACCGCGACCATTCCGGTGATCGCGCTGACCGCGCTGGCTATGGTCCGCGACGAACAGGCCGCTCTGGCTGCCGGAGCGGACGCCTACGCCACCAAGCCGATCGACGGCGACGGGCTGGTGGTGCTGATCAACCGGCTGATCCAGCAGGCGCGGGGCGGGGAGCCCCCTCGGCTCAAGAGCAGCTGAACCGGCCCCCGCGAACCACACAGCGCAGGTCCGCCCCGGTCTCGGGGACCTGGACCATCGTCGTCATCGGCACGTTGCCCTGCAGGGTGAGCTGGCATGCGCCGGGCCGGGCATCAAAGCGCGCGACCTGATCACCCGCGGCGAGAGCATCGGTGGCGCGCCAGGAGCCGCAGGTCAGGCCCACCTCCGCGATCGGCATGTCGCTGTCGAGCTTGATCTTCAACGCCACGGTGCGGGCCGCCGGTTGCACGGGCACAGGAGTCTGGCCGCACAGCGGGCTGGTGAGGCCGTCCAGCCAGGAGATCTCGGCGTCCTGACCGAGCTCCGAGACGTGCTGGCGCCACGTGTCCATGGGAGCGCCACAGACTTGTCCGCCGAGCGACTTATTCATCAACAGGTCGCTCCACGCCATGAGCGCGCGGCCCTTGACCAGGTTGTGCGAGTCGCTCGCGAGGAGAGTGCCGACCGTTGTGTGGAAGGTCTGGTTCCCCGGCGCGCCGGTCTCCGGATCGACCCACTCGGCGGTGAAGACCACTGGGTCGTTCGGGACGATCTGGCCGCGCCGGATCTTGAGATCCTGAAGGAAGAGCTGCGAGTTCCCGGCGAAGTAGTTGATCGGCTGCACGTCCTCTTTGTGGGTGCTCGATTCTTCACCGTAGAACCGCTCCATGGCGAGGCTCGGGGGGAGATCGACCGAGAAGTGCACGTCCCGAGCGATCGTCCGGGTCAGCGCGGCAAGGCCAACCCCGAAGACGCGGTCCACGACCGCCTCGGAGCCAAGGTAGACGTACGCGCCGTGCCCCTTCTCGGAGAGCTGGTCGAGCACCTTGTCGTTGAAGTCGGTGCCGACGCCGACCGCCGTGAGGTTCACGCCAGCCTGCTCGTAGCCCCGCCCAATCTCCGAGAGGATGTTCGGGTCGATCTGCCCCTCGTTCATCAGCGCGTCGGTGACCAGCATCATCCGCTTGTTGCGGCCCTGCTCGCCGACCCCGCCGAGATCGCGGCCGGTCGCCAGAGCGTACCCCTTGCCGAGGCCAATCCCAAGGTTGGTGGATCCGCGCGGCGCCAGCCGGGCGATGGTCGCGGCGAGCAGGCTCGGGTCATCCCGGCCGACGACGAAGTTCTCGAGAGGGGCGCAGACCTCGTGGTCGAACAGGACCAGATCCAGCCGGTCTCCGGCGTGCAGCCCCTCGGTGAGCTTGAGCAGGCCACGCTTGAGGTACTCCATGCGACCCTCAGCCGCCATCGACCCGGAGCGGTCGAGCACAAGCGTAAGGTCGAGCGGCTTCGGCGCGGGCGTGTACCCCTTGACGGCGAAGCTCATCGTGAGCGTGTCGGGGTCGGTCTGCTGAGCGGCGCCGAGGGTGGAGAAGATCTGCCCGTCCTTCACGTCAGCGGTGTCGAAGCTGAAGTAGTTGAGCAGCTCATGGGGGCGGATCTCGCTGGTCTTGACCGGGCCATGGTTCTGGAGCGCCCACAACAGGCGCTGCGCGGAGGCGAGGCTCATGCTGTCGTCATTGGAGAGGTAGACCGTTGCCCCCCAGTCGGGCTCGGGGACGCTGGGAGCCAGCTGGCGAGTCGGCTTCGTGGACATCTCCTCGTCACCCTTCTCCGCCATCGGCTTCGACGCCGCCCGCCCTTCGTCCTTCGCACCGCTGTCCCGGTCCGCCGGCCCGGCATCGCCGTTCGACTTCTCCTTCGCGCGCGCCGTGAGCCCGTCGTAGGCCTTCTTGTCAGCGCCGGCCATTGGCATTGCGGCGGCCGGCTCGGCCGGTGGAGCGGTGGATGCAACGGGCGCGCTGGCCGTGCTGGCGACGCTGTTCGTGGACGGACCCATCGCCCCCGAGCCACCGGGGGAAGCGGGGCTCGTGGATCCGGAGGGGGCCTTCGCCATCGGCGCGCTCACCGGGGCGGGCGACCCATCGTAGGATGCCCCCGAAGACGACTTTGCGGGAGACGGCGGCGGGGTCAGGTAGCTGCCACGACCGCGCGTGACCTCCGGGCGACTGGACGCGAAGCACTCCTGCTGAACGAGCGGCGTGGTGGGCAGCGTCACGGGCTTCACTGTGGAAGGGTTCGTGGACATGGCCTCCGGGACACGGTCCTTCGCCGCGACGGGGGTGGTCTTCGCAGTGAGGCTGGTGCACGCGAGAAGGATGAGGAGGCTGGTCATTGTCGCTCCGGGGCGCGGTGGGGTTTGCATGGGATCTTCCGTGGGTTCGCGAGGAGAACGCCCATCGCAGGGTCCCCTTACACCCGCGACGCCGAAATTTCATCCGGCGAATTCTTGATATCGAGCGCCGTGCTCTTCCTCCTGACCGCCGCATGCACCCCCGACCTCGAGCCGACCGTCCTGACCCTTCCGGACGCCGTCGCCGTGGTCGCGGACACCGACGCGCGGCGGGTGCAGTACATCCGCCTCGCCGATCAGGAGCTGCTCCTCACGCTCCATCTGAAGGCGCTCGCCCCCGAGGATTGTGACCCGGCGGTCGGCGTGGGGATCCCGGAGGACGCCGCCTGCCTGCCGTTCCAGGTTGACCCCGAGGTCACCACCGACTCGGACGGTGCCCACGACGAGCTGACTCTGGCCTACGACCGCGTGGCGGGTGACCCGTGGTTCGAGCGCACGACGATCGAGCGGGTCCGTCTGGGGCCTTCCAACGTATTCGAGCCCCCGACGCCGCTCTGGCGCCTCGATGCGCTCGACTTCACCACGAACTTTCCGGGTGAAACCAGCATCTGCGCCAATACCAACCCCTGCGAGCCCGGCGCTGAAGACCACCTCGCGACGCTCGAAGAGGCGCTCCGGTGCCGGCTCGCCCAGGTGCACGACTTCGACGTGTTGTATGAGGACGCCGCCAGCGTCGATCTGCTGATCGCCGACTCCGAGAACGATCGGGTCCTCACCGTCCACCTCGACCGGTCCACCACGTGTGGCGTGGTCACCGACGTGATGGCAGCGACCACGTTGGGCAGCTGGGCAGGACGGGTCCCGAACGACGTCGACACCATCCCGCTCGGCGACGGTGGGGCGGGGGTGCTCGTCACCTTTCGCTCCACCAACGGCGACGTGGACACCGGTGGCATCGCGGGGGGCGGCAACGGGTCCGGGGTGGTGATGTTCTACACCCCCGGCGATCCGGGCTGGGAGCACGCCTGGACCTTCCCCGCCGCCGGATTCCTCAACTCACCCCATGACACCAGCATCGTGACCAGCGAGTCCGGGGGGCACTACCTGATCGGCGCCCATTCGAACGGCTACGGAGCGGGTTTTCAGGATGACTGGAAGCTCACCACCGATGGCTTCGGGAGCATCACGATCGCGTCGTTCCCCCCCGACGTTTCCGGGCCGGGCGACCACGTCAGCGGCCAGCCCGACTACCGGCACGACCTTGTTGTCAGCATGACTGGCACCGACGCTGGCCTCGGGTTCGTGCGGGCGGTCCAACCCTTCCTCGCCGGGGTTCCGGGAATCGCAGATCCCGCCGGTACGGACTGGATCCTCACCGATTCAGGCTGCATGGCCGGTGAAGACGCGTGCCAGCACACCCCGGGCATCCGGACGATCACGCTCGATCTGGACGACCCCACTAACAGCGACGAATCCGGTGCGTTCAACGCTGACCATTCGGAGCAAGCCCACGTCGCGGTCGCAGCGTCCGCACCGCTCGCCTGCGGGCTCGCGGTGCCCTACGTCGTAGACCTGCTTTGGGTGACGGGCGACGGGGTGCCGGAGTCGGGCGAGGCGTGCCCAGAGTGACCGGCCGACGTCGGGCTCATCGGGTAGGAACCACCGGCGCTCGAAGGCCCTCCGGGAAATCCAGGCCCGCCGCAGCGCTGGCGATCTCGAGCCGCTGCAGCATCGCCGCGGCCTCCGGACTGACCAGCGAGCCCTTTCGCCCCAGGTGTTCGAGCTCCTCACGCGCTGGAACAGCCACATCCGGGGCGACCGTCACGATCTCCTCCCGCAGGATCAGCAGCACATAGTAGGCGTCTGGCTTCACCGCCTCGGTCCGTCCCGGATCTCCAGACCCCGAAGCCGGACTATCTGGCGGAACAAGCTCCGCCGCTCGGCTGACCGGCCTGCGGGCCCCCGAGCCATTCGCCGTCGCGCCACGAGGCCGGTTCGGGCCGTGCTGGCTTGGCGGTGGGGGGCCCTTCCCGCCCGGCTTGGGGCCGGCACCCGGCTTGGGGCCGGAGCCTGGGTGGCGAGCGGCCGCTGATGCGGACACCTCGACGTGAGGCCGTTCGAAGAAGCTGGATGGGTCCGTCGAATACACCAGCGCCTCCAGCTCCTTCAGATCCAGATCGCCATTCGCGTCCCGGTCGACATCCTCGAACAGCGGAGCGGAAAACGCAACTCTGGCATACTCAGCCGCCGCCACCTTGCCGTCGTGATCGATGTCCAACTGTAGGCGTGTGGGCTCGAGCGCGCCGGTGACCGACCATGCCGGCTCGCGACAGCCGGCCAGCCCGAGCCCAGCAACGCCCGCGAGCCCAGCAACGCCCGCGAGCCCAGCAACGCCCGCGAGCCCCACCACGCCCGCAAACACCGGGCTCCGCGCGCATGGCTTCACTCCGCCACCTCGAAGTACCCGTGCTCCCGCAGCGACCTTCGCAGGCTGTCAGGCAACGGCGCGCTCCGCGCATCCGGCGGTGGCGTCAGCGACTTCAACCACCCCACCATCTCCTCCCGCAGCGCCCGGCGCCCCTCTGGCGCCAACCCGGCCGACGCCAGAAACCCGGGGCCGTCCAACCGCGCCGCAGCCACGATGCCAGGCAAGTGAGCGGACGACGGCGGCAAGCCGGCGTACGTCAGCCTGCCCTCCGGGCCCCGCACGCTGACCACTCTATAGAGCTGCGAGCCCTCGCTGTGCGCGTACGGCCGGCCCTGAAACGGCTCGTCCCGCACCGCCGCCGCGAAGCTGCGCCCATCGATGTCTGCGGGCGCGCGCGCCCCGACGAGATCAGCCACCGTGGGCAAGACGTCGAGCAGCTCAACGAACCCCCCGACGTGTCGTCCACCGTGCTCCCCGCGGGGCAGCCGTACCATCATGACGGCGTGCGTCTCCTCGTCGCCGATCCCGCAGCAGTGCCCGAAGATGCCCTGCTCGCCGAGCTGCTCGCCATGATCCGACATGACGATGATGATCGCCCGATCCAGCTGGCCGCGCTGCTCGATGCCCGCCATCAGCGCCCCGAACATCGCGTCCGCGTAGGAGACGGCGCCGTCGTACATCTGGCCCACGTGCTCCAGATCGCGTGGAGTCACCGGGATCGGGACCTCTCCCGTGGACAACTTCCACGCAACTTCAGCCTTGCTGGCCGCCGCCCATGGTCGCAGCAGGTTCACCTGAGCGTCAAGGAGACCGTCGAAGTCCGGGTACATGAACCCGTTGATCACACGCTCGGTGGCGGTACGCGCCGCGACCTGACCCGCCCCGTCGTAGGTCACATCGGCGTGCAGGTACCCGAAGGGCGTGGGCTTGAGGTAAATCGAATGGACGTCGTAGCTGTGGACGAACATGAAATATGGACTTGAAAGGTCGATATGATCCAACCACGCCATAGCCCTGGGCGTGGTGTGATAGAAGCTGCCGAAGTCCCTCGGCGACTCGTACACCCCAAAGCCTCGGTTCAACCGGCGATGGGGCGAAAGGTCGCCACCCGCGACGAACGCGCCGGTCTTGTACCCATACGCCTCAAGCACCTGCGCCATTGTGGGATGGGACGCATCGAGGACCGTCTGGTTGTCAGCGCCCGTCTGTTCGCTCGGGTACACGCTGGTGAAGACGCTCGCGTGCGAGGGCGCGGTCTGGATGGCCTGGCTGTACGCGTGGTCGAAGACCACCGCCTCATCAGCGAAGGCATCCAGGTTGGGCGTCAACGTGCTCGTACGCGGCGAGTAGGCTCCGACCCGATCCGGCCGCAAGGTGTCGATCGAGATCAGGACGATCGGAGGCGGGCCACCGCCCGGAGGCCGCTCCCCCTCCCGTAGGGTAATCGCGCCGCAGCCCGCCGAAGTGACAAGGGACAGCAGCACTCCGGACGTCCAACCGGCCCGGAAAAAGGTAACCATCCGGCACATATAGCCTGTACCGCTACCCCGCAGGCTTTCCGGGCTTTGGCATCATCCCCGGAGACCGTGGCATCATCCCGGAGGGCCCGCCGGGGGGGCGACCGCCCGGCCCAGCATCGGGCTTGTCGCCCCCAGGAGCCTTCGTGGGCGCGCCAGCCGGCTTGGCCGGCTTCGCCTTCGGCGGCGGGGTCTTGCCGGCGAGGATGTCGTCCACGTCCGAGTAGCTGTCTTCCGCAGGCCCCTTGGAGATCTTGACCAGCCCCCGTGTGAACTCGCTGCGCGCATACCAATCATCCCCGTCGTGGAGAAGGTGGATCGTCTGGTCCGGCTTGCCCTCGGCCCGAAGGGTGAGATCGAACGCGGCTTCGAGCGTGGCGGGCTCGTCGCCATCCTGAACGTACGCCGTGGACTTCAGCTTGAGCGCAGCCTCGACCCAGTTGGCGAACGTGACGTCCTTGCCGGGGTCCGCCGCCGGAGCCTCACCTTCCAGGGGGGTGGCCCCATCGGTCGGAGCTGTAGGAAGGGCGCCGTCACGCTGCCAGTGCGCGGCGGCCTTGTCGTCCTTGTTCTTGTGGGTCCAGGAGGCGGTGCTTGCCCCCTGCCCGAGCGAGACGCCGGTGATCTCCTCTGGCTTGCGATCGCTGAGAGCGCGCTCCGGGAGCCGCGTCGCTGCGAACTTGAGGGACTTGAACACCTCGTCGTCCACGACATAGATCCGCCCAGACAAGGCGTCCTTCACATAGCGGTCCTTCGTGCCGTAGGTCTCGCCGCCGACCAAGAAGGCGCGCTCGGCGCCGCCGATGGTGACGGAGAGCGTGGTATCGGGTGCGGTCAGGCCGAACGACTCGATCTTGTCGGCCGGCACATCCTCGAGCGCGCGTACTGCCATGAGCGGCGCCAGCCCGTCCACGAGCTTGTCATTCCCGCTGCCCGCCTTGAACTTGGAGAGCTTGAGCTCGGTCGAGTCCATCATCGAGCCGGGCTTGGCCGGATCGGGGACCTTCTTCTTCTTGTTCTCGGACACCGTGAGCCAGCCGTAGGAGCCGATGCCATCGCTTCGGACCTCGTACTCCACGGTGAGGTCGGGCGAGGTGTACTTCGCCCGCTGCAGGTCTTCCTTCTTCCCGTCCATGAGGATCGTGCCCTCCTTGACCTTCTCCTCACCCCCGGTGTACCTCACCCACGAGAATGCAAGAGAGACGACGAGAATCGTCCCAAACAGCGCGACTGACCTCATTTCTCACTTCCCTTGGCGCGGCGCGCCCGAACGCGAAGCATGCCGGCGAGCAGCACCAGAGTCGGCATCAGCAGGCTGGTCCCGTAGAACCACATCGCCTCGCCCTCCTTTGTATGCTGGATCTTGATGTCCTCTTCCGTCTCGGTCTCCCCGGTGAGCGCGGGATCCTGAGTCAGCCAGCCGACGGTGGAGACCAGATAGACGGCGTTGGCCTGATTCTTGAGGATGCCGTTGGACATCCACGTCGAGTCGCCGATGATGGCCGCCCGCCACTCTTTACCGCCCTCGGCCGGACCAGTCGCCACGCTGGCGATCTCGTAGCCGCCACGTTTCTCGGCTGGCGGCGGCAAGACCCCGTCCAGACCGGCCGCCGGAGCGTCCTTGTCAAACTCGTAGTTGCCGTTGCCGTCCGCCCACCACTCAGGCATTCCCTTCAACACGTTGGTGACCTTACCAGCGTGCTCCTGAAGCTCCAGCAGCGCACCGACACCCGGCGCGATGAACGTGGCCTGCGCCGAGTTCTTGCCGAGCGTCGTCACCGACTCATGGGAGCTGTACTTGTTGGTCCCGACAAACGCCCGGTCGCTCGGTCCGCCCGTCACCCGAAGGAAGGCTTTGTCGGAGAGCAGGGCGACATCGCCGAATCCGACCCCAGCGAGCGCTGCGACCGCCGGGTCGCTGAGATCATCCGGACCGCTGGACGGCTCCATCGCGATGAACAACGCGCCCCCACGCTCGCGATAGTCGGAAAGCGCCTTGATCTCCTCGGGGAGGAACAACCGCTTCGGCCCAACGATGAACACCATGGCGGCGTCGTCGGGCACGGCCTGCGCGAGACCGGTCGCCACGCTGAGCTCCTTGACCTTCAGGTTCAGGCCTTCAAGCATCTTCTTGGCGAAGTCGAGGTTCGAAAGATCGTCCGCCGCGCTCTTCCAGTAGAGCTCCTCGTGGCCGACAGTGAAGTACACCGTACGCTTGTCCCGGGAGATCTTGAGCAGCGCGGTCTGCACCTTGCTGTCCAGCTTACGCAGGTCCTTCTTGGCCTTGTCAATGTCGTCTTCCAGCTTGACCGACTCGGTCTGCTCGTCGTCGCCCTCGCCCTTCACGATGACGATGGTCCCGTTGTCCTTGACCTTCCACGCCTTGGCCTGCTCGGGGTCCATGGTCTGATCCATCACCTCGACGCTCAAATTGGCTCCCGCCAGATCGTCGAAGTACGGGCGCACCTCACGGAGCACCTCGCTTGACGGGGGGAAGAACAGCACCACTCGAATAGGCGCGGTGAGGCTGTCCACGGCAGCGCGGGTGGAGGTCCCCACCGAGGTGGTCTTAAAAAACCCGTAGTCGACCCGCTTGTTGTACTCCGAAGCCAGATAGTTGAGCGGGAAGAGCATCGCGAGACCCAGCGCCACGGCGAGGCCTCCCTCAAGGGCAGCCCGGAGCCGACCGGGATGCACGCTGTGCGGGCTCGCTGACAGCGTCGCGTCGATCGCCAGCGCAGGGAGGGCACCCACGAACCAGACGAGGGGGACCATCGCCTGCAGCCCGACGACCACGTGCTTGGCAGTCTCGGCGTCAAGGCCGCACATCGCTATGCAGTCCTTCGAAGCCGCCACGCAGAACAGCACCGAGGACATCGAGAGGCCGAAGAAACCCAGCGAAAGCTGGGTCGCCTTCGGATGACGGGACCAGCTGCGTGCGCGACCAACGAGGGCGAGCACCACCAGCGCAACGCCGAGCAGATCGAGCGGCCACCGCACCGCGTCGTTGCCCGAGAACATGCGCTCGGCGAGGAAGATCAGGAAGCTCCCGATCACGTAAAGCATGCCAGCGGAGCTCATTCCCACCTCCGGGCGATCAGCGAGCGGGTAGCGAGCAGGAGGAAGGCGAAGCTGACCGATACGAAGAACACGATGCCCTCGGTGTTGATCCGCCCCTCCTGAAAGGGTTGGAACTGCTTGTCAAAGAAGGCCATGTAGGCGAACAACCCCTTGAACGGCGGATCGAGCACCCGCGAGAGCATCCAGCACAGCACGAAAAAGACGGTGATGACCGCCGCGATGACCAGCGACAACAGCTGGTTGCGCGAGATGGCGGACGCCCAAGTCCCAATGGCGATGCCGGCGGCTCCCATCAGGAACACCCCAAGGTACCCCACCGCGATCTGCTGCTCGCTGATCTTCCCGTTGACGAAGATCATGCCGGGCATGTAGGCGGTGAGACCCAGAAGCAGGGCTAGAAACATCAAGCCGGACAGGTACTTGCCCATCACGGCCTGCGTCTCCGACAGCGGCGAGGACTCGATGAGCACCATGGTGCCGGTCTGCCGCTCCTCTGCGAAGCTCCGCATCGTCGTGAACACCCCGGCGATCAGCACCACCCCGCCGGTGAGGAAGAAGAAGTCGGTCAGGACGTCCGCCGAATACCGGGGAGTCGCGGTCATCGCGACGGCCTGAAACAAAACACCGTCGATGAGCAGCGTCAACGACAGGATGACGCAGCCCCACCACGTGTTGATGAACGCCGAGAAATCGCGGCGCGCGATCAGCCAAATGCCGCTCATTGTGCACTCTCCTTGGTCAGGCCGAGGAAGATCTGCTCGAGCTCTCCCTCATCTTCAATCATGCGACGCAGCCCGATTCCGCCCTCGACGAGGGCGCGCACCAGATTCTCTCGGGAGTCGCCGTTGGACACAGTTGGAAGCGTCACATGAACGCGCGTGAGGCCCCCCGCCTCCTCACGCCGATCGGCGCCAACCGCACCCGCCTTAGCGAGAGCGGCAGTGATCGCCGCATCGCTGCCCCGCACCACCAATGTCACGCGACTCGCACCACCCGCCCGGGCGGCGAGCTCCGCCTCCGTTCCTGCCGCCACGATGCGGCCACCGTTCAGCACGATGAGCCGGTCGCAGGTCTCGGAGATCTCGGAGAGGATGTGCGAGCTGATGATCACCGTCGCGTCCTTCGCGAGGTCGCGGATGACCTGACGCATCTCGAAGATCTGCTTTGGGTCGAGGCCAGAGATCGGCTCGTCCAGGATCACGACGCTCGGCTTGTGGATGATGGCCTGAGCGATGCCGCAGCGCTTGCGGTAGCCGTGTGAGAGCTCACCAATGACCTGATGCTGCCGAGCAGTGAGCTGCGCGAGGGCGAGCACACCGTCGAGCCGAGCCTCCACATCCCGAGCCTTCATGCCCTTGAGTTGGCCGCAGTAGCTAACGAACTCGCGAACGGTCATCTCTTTGTAGAGCGGCGGGTCCTCGGGCAGGTACCCGATCCGGGCGCGGAACTCTGCGCCCGCGTTGACGAGGTCAGCACCGTCGATGGTGACCGTGCCGCCGGTGGGCACGAGCAGGCCGGCGAGCACCTTCATCGTCGTGGACTTACCCGCGCCGTTGAGGCCGAGCAGGCCGACGCACTCGTTCTGCTGGATGGTGAACGAGAGGCCCTCGACGGCGCGGCGGTCGCCGTACCAGTGCGAGAGGCCTTCAACCGTGATCATGGGCGTTCCGGGGTAACAGAAGAAGGTTGGGATTTGCCGCCAACCCGAGGGCGGGCGGCGGGGCGGCGAACCAGAGCGGCGAACCAGGTCGGGCGGGACAGGACAGACCACACACCGCCGGCCCACTTAGTCGAACGGACCGAAGCCGCAAGGGCGCGGGCTGTCACGGGTTGTTTATTGTCCCCCTGTCGGCCAGACCTCACCGACCGCGGTCACCCAGGCCCACAGCATGTCCACGTCAGCCCGCACGTGCCGGTCCGGCGTGCGGGGGTTGTACCATCGGAAGTAGGTGGCCAGGTCCGCCGGCCGCTCCAGACCAGAGCGCGTGGTCTCGACGAGGAGCGACGGAATTCCGTACTGCCCGTAGGCATGGTCGATCTCCATGCCCAGCCCACGGAAGAAGAACCCCCACCGCGCGAGCTGGCGAGGCCGATAGGCGTGGGCCCCCATCGCCGCCTGCATCGCCTCGGCGACCGCCTGATAGCGCCGCCAGTCGCCCTCGACCACGTCGGGTCGCCTCCAACGGCCGGCCCACGGGTAGTAGATGAACCCGCCGAAGCTGTGGAGCGAGAGGAAGGCGGAGAAGGGCACGATGCCGTACTCACCGCTTCCTGGGTAACATTCGGCTCCGACGGCGAGACCATAAACTGCCGGCAGCGGGCGACCATCGGAGCCGTAAGTCTGGGCGCGCGCGCGACTCCGGGCGTCCGCATCCGGGCAAAGGAGCTGGTCGATAGCCACGGTCTCGGGCTGAGACGTCGGGGAGGCCGAAGTGGTGTACAGGCCAGGGAGCAGGGCCTTCCAGATCGCCGGACTGTCGCGGTGTACGAACCAGTCGCGGTTGAGATCGACGTAGGCTGAGTTCCCGCGCCGATAGAGGTTGCGCCCAGCGCGCAGGTCGGCCTCCACTCTGGCGCGCCCGTCCGGGTTCACGATCGGCACCACAACAAGCTCAACGCCTGGGACCGGGTGCGCAGCGTACTCAAGCAAGAACGCGAGCGCGTCTTCGGTCGGGATCCACTCCAGCGCGTGGATATTGGCGATCAGGAGCAGGCGACGGAAGACGGGAAACGCGGGATCGCGTACAGCGAAGGCCCGAAGCTCTCGCCCTTCCAGCGAGCGCCCGAACGTGAACCCGTCGATCACGCCCGGACCGACCGCCGCCGCGTCCGCAATCACGCCAAAAACCTCGTCCGCAAAGTGGTACGCGGACTCCGGGTGGTCCGGTGAGAAGCGCCCCGTTTGGGCCAGCGCGTCCGAAGGCGCTCCGGCGTGGGCCGGGGACCCGAGGTGCACCAGCGCCGCCGTCAGGATCAGCGCTCCCGGGGCTGGCCACCCAACATGGGTGCTCACCGCCTGAACTCCAGCGTGAGCGCACCCTCCGGCAGGATCACGTAGCCGAAGGTCGTGCCTGTCTCCAGCGTCGCCTGAGTGCGGTGGATGACCATCAGCCCCCGGACCCCCAACGTGACGCCCGCCACGCCTCCGATCCGGTAGCCAGCGCCAAGCCCAAACTGTGCCCCAACCCCGCCAATCCGAGCCCGGAGCTCACCGGATGCCTCGTCTGCGCTCGCCTGATCCTCCTCGGTGTACGCGTCGGAGGAGTTGGCGGCGGCGGGCAGCACGCCGTAAACACCGAGATCCCCGTACATGTCGATGTGGCCAGCGCCATCCCCAACCGGCGCCGACGGCAGGTAGCGCCGGTAGTCCGCCCCGAGCCGCGCCGATCCAACGCCGTCGAACGAGTGGGTGTCGGCCCAGGTGGATGTTGTGAATCGCACGATCGCGAAGTCCAGCAGCAGCGCGTTCCGGTCGTCGAACCAACCGGCGTAGACCGTGATCGGCGGGCGAAGGACGCCGTCGAATTCACCCGCGAGGGTGCCAGAGAGCTGGTCGGCGTCATCCCACGCGAGCGCGCCGACGCCCGACGGGACGAACGCTCCGCCGAGCAGCATGTGCCAGACGGCTGGAGTCATCGCACGCCGAGGCGCGCGAGGCCGTCGACCGCCCCGGCGAGCCCAGGCTTCACCGCCAAAGCACGCTGATAGGAGCTAATAGCGGCTTCTACCTCATTAATCGACTCATATGCCTGTCCGAGCTCCAGCCAGGCACCGTAGTGCTGCGGCATGAGCATGGTCGCGTTGCGCAGCGTTCGCACCGCCAGATCGGGGCGACCGAGCAAGATGGCTGACTCCCCAAGGCCAATCCAGCCGTACCCGTTGCAGGAGTCCATCGAGATCGCAGCCCGGTACTTCTGGATGGCACCCGAAGCATCCTTGGCGAGCCGGAGATCATCCCCGGTCATCACCTGCTTCCGGGACTCGCTGCGCAGCGCGTCGGGGGGAGGCTGGCACTGCTCCGGGGGGTCCCGGGGCAGGCCCTCGGTGAGCTGGGTGATCGCCGCTGCGCTCGACGCAGCAGCGGACGAGGGTGCCGGTGAGTACACCGCTGTGGGCCCCGCGGGCGGGCCCCCGGTAGCGGGTCCGGTCGGCGTATACGTCGCGGTGGCGGAAGGGGTCCAGACCGACGGGGCCGCCGGGGGGGGGGCCGCTGCTACGGCGCTGGGCTTCGTCTCGCCCCGAAGCTCGGCGAGGATCTCGTCGTCATCGAGGTCATCGAAGAGCACGGTGCTCTTGGGCTTCGCGGGAGGGAGCGCGGGAGGGAGCGCGGGAGGGAGCGCGGGAGGGAGCGCGGGAGCGGCGCGGGGAGGCGCGGCCGGGGGGAGCGCGGGAGCTGGGGCAGGAAGCGCGACGGCGGCCCCCGCCGGTGCCGCCTGAGCCGGAGCCCGCTCCACCGTGAGCGTCCTCCCCGCGACCACCACCGATAGGCCTCCCGACGAACCAGGCCGCGCGCCGACCGGCCCGGCGGCCGAGACCGGCAGCGGCGCCGCGGTGGACCGGCCCGGTCGAGGACCCGGCGCGCCCCGGAACGCAGCCCCTGACGGAGCGGCCCCGGTGTCACACACCGACACGTGACCTGACCCTGCGTCCAGACAAAGGCCGACCGGGAGCTGACACGATTGCCGAAAGCACGCCCACTGCGCGGAATACGCCTTGGCCAGGTCTCCAGCGGACGGCGGGGAAGAGAAGAGCGCAGTGCGCCCGTCGTCAAAAAAACCACGACCGTCACAGGACAAAACGTACAGCCCCGACACCCTCCAGGAGCTACCCTCCTTTTGAACCTTGCTTCCCTCGCCATTGACGAAGACGTCGGTGCCGCACGAGGTCAGCCCGGCTTGCTGGCAGCATTCGAGGCAGTCGGCAGCGGTGGTCGTCGCCGCGAGGGCCGGCCCCACCGCGGATAACAGACTGAGTAACATGGAAATTACCATGATCTACTCCACTAACGGATCACAGGTGGCCGGCCCGATGGAGGACTTCCACGAGGCCGTGAGCACGGTCACCACCCCGCCGGCCGGGCAGGTCACGCTCACGACCGGGCAAGCTGACGTCCCGCAGGAATCGTCGTCGCTGCCCAGCGCTTGGAATGAATAACAGGGGTTGTCGGCGCCCTCGCAGACCCGCATGACCGGGTCGCCCACGCAGCTGTCGGCGCAGCCGCCACTGCAGGAGGCATCAACCGGCTCACCGGGCGCGCAGGTGTAGTTCCCGGCCACGCTCCAGCCGCAGTCCCTGACCTCCCCCTGACCGACGTCAATACGACCGGCAGGCGGATCGCAGGGGTCGGTCACCGCCGGGAGATCAACGGGGTCAACTACGGTCCACGTAGCGTCCGCCACGTTGTTTTCGTAGTCCAGCTCGGGGATGATGCTGTCGACGTTCACCGTGGCGTGCACCGTGTAGCTGCCCGCAGGCACGTCGGTGATGTCGATCCACTGGCAGTCGAGGTGGCCGCCGTAAGTGTCCGCCCACCCCGCCGAGATCCCCTGCCGCTCACAGGTGTACAGGGGCCGCGGCCTCGCATCCTCGGTCCACGCCTCAAAGTCCAGGAGGCAGAACGCCTGCTTGTGACCCTTCGCGACCTCCGTCACTCCATCGAGCAGGGAGTACCTTGCATATCCGTCGAAGTGGAAGTGGTCGTGGCACTCCGAGTAGTGGAAGAGCGGGTTGTTGCTCGGGTCGCCGAACTTGACGTCCGCGGTGCCGGTGTTGGGGGTGGTCAAGTCAAACTCCAGCAGGCGACGCCAGCCGCTCGCCAGAACGCAACCCTCGATGATCGCGCAGTTATCCGCGTCAAAGTAGGCCCACTCCTCGACGAGCCCGTCCTGCAAACGCGGCGGATCCGCAGAGAGGTCGGGCAGCGGGCACGCCTCGTTGATCGTGGTGGTGCAGACCGGGGTGTTGTCGCCCTCGCAGCACTCGGTGCAGCAGGCGGTGCCCTGGTCGCAGAGGTCATCGGCGGGGTTGCAGGCTTCCCCCAGCGTAAGTGCAGCTGGGCCGGGCGGAACAGGGGAACTGCCACTATCGCCTTTTGAACTTGAGTCTTCGAAAGGATGACAACCTAGAATGGCCAGAACGACGAACAAGCAGGGTACCGGGGAATCCAACCAACATAGCCCGAGATCCGGCAGAACCGCGATGCGGCGTTCAGGGGACCGGCGATCGGTCAACGGACGACCACCGCGTAGGTCCGCTCCACTGGCCCGCGGATCTGCACCGTCAACCCGGCGACGACGACGTCTCCCGAGGCGGTCCGCACCGTTGCTTCGGCAGGCCCCGTGGCTGTGCCCGTCACCGTGTACGTGGTCCCGTCCGCCTCCTCGAACCGCCCGGAGACCGAGGCCCCGCCTGAAGCGAACACGTGCACGGTGCGGCCAGTATCGACCTCGTCCGCGGTCACGAGGCCCGAGAGCGGGCCGTCGAACAGCGTATCGGCGATGTCCGTGTACATCGGGACGATCGCCCCGACCGGGGCGAACACGGCGATGCTGTCCAGCGGGACGTCAAACGTGCCGGTCTGCGCGGCCTCCCCGGTCCAGAAATCGAACCAGCCCACCGCCGCCGGCAGGTCCACGCGCCTCGACACCGCGCCTTCCTCCATCACTGGCGCGACCAGAAGGTCCCCGAGGAGCCAGGCATCGGTCCTCGCCCAGTCCTCGTCTGGCCATGTCAGGAACGGCGCGCGGACCAGAGGCGTGCCCTGACGCTGCGCCTCAACCGCCAAACCCCTCCGGTAGGGTGCCATCCGCCCGTGGACGCGTGACCAGGTCACGTACAGCGCGAGGGTCTCCGCATCGCTGTCGAACTGCCAGTTTTCCGCCATGAACGCGCCGTGGTGGGTGCGCATGATGGGCGACATCGCCCCGAGGGTGCACCACCGCCACCACAGCTCCTTGGTAGACGGTTCGTTCCCGATCGACTGGTAGCCGCCGATGTCGTGCGTGTAGAGCGGAAGCCCGGAGATTCCGGCCCCGATCCCCATCGGGATCACCGTCGGAAACCCGTCGTCGGCGTCGAAGCTGGTGCGTTGATCACCGGCCCAACCGATCGGCGACAACGTAGGCGAGCCGGTCCAGCCCGAGCGGGTGAACTGGACCCCTGTGGTCTCGCCGCCGCTGGATTCGCCGCCGCTGGATTCGGCAGGGCCGCTGAGCACGGCGGCGTTGGTCTCCTGCCACCACAGCGGGTAGGCGTTGTGAGCGGCCAGCGCGTCCGCCCCGGCCAGCACGGCGTCGGTGGGGAGCCACTCTGCGAAGTCCGCCATCCACCCCGTGAAGCCAAGGTCCAGCGCGGCCTGCATCTTTCCCCTGGCCCAGTCGCGCGCATCCTCCCGCGTGAGATCGAGCACCGTGGTGGTCTCGAAGGTCATCCCCACAAAGGTGTAGGTCGAACCGTCCTCCCTGCGAATAGCAAACTCCCCTGCTTCTTCCCATGCATCTGTGCCCTCAACCAAAAAAGGCTGGAAGTAGGCGAACCAACCAAAGCCGTTGGCACGAAGCTCCGAGGCCAGCCCGGCGGCGTCCGGGTACAGGGTCTCGTCGACGTCCCAACTGGGGATTAGATGGTAGCCGTAGACGCTGTCTTCGCCCCCCTTCCAGTCTTCGGTCCAGATGACGCCCGCGGTCGCGCCGGCCTCCCGCAGCACGCTGGCGACGTGCTTGACGCGATCCTCACCGCCGACCGCGTCGTTCCACGGCGCGAAGGCCCACGCCGGAGGCAGCACCGGCGACCCGCTCCGAAGCGCGTGCTTCTGCACGGCCTCCATCGGCGTCGTCACGTCGTAGAACAGGATCTCAGTGGCCCCCGACCACGCGGCCACGGACCAGTCATCGCCCGTGCAGAGGTCGACCTCTACGCGGCTCTCGGTCACGATCTCGACGCCGAGCGGATCCGGCTTGATGAAGAACGGGTCGGGGTAGCTGGATGCGTGCTTCGTACCGGTCAGGAACCAGTCGTCGCCCTGCGTCTCGTCGCCAGTCTTCCCGATGCCCGGCTCGCTCACCCATAGCGGGAAGGCTTCCCCGACGTGGTCGACGTCCTGCGCGTGCTGGCCGAAGCCCGCGAAGTGGTCATTTCCGGTGCAAGGCACCGAAAATCGCGTCCGGTTCACCTCTGGATCGTTGGCGACGACCGCGACGGCGAGGATGCCGTCCCGTAGCTCAGCGGCCGAGACCAGCCCGTAGTCGTCACCGTGCTCATCCTCCAGCTTCCAGGTGACCGCGGGGTCCCGCCCACTCGGCCCGCCGGAAGGGATCAGGGCCTTCCACTCGGTGGACTCGCCGCCGAATCGGTACGCCCCGGCCTGGAACTCCACGTTCGCCTCGCCAATCCCAATCTCGATGGTGAGGGACCCGACAAACTCGCTGCCATCCGACCGGGAGATGTCGAACCCGGTCCCGGTCGGGACCAGATCCCACGGACCGATGGTTCGCGCGTTGGAGCAGCCGGTCAGCAACGCTCCCCAAAGTGTGAGCTGAAGGGAGACGGATGACGGCCGCATCGGCCTCGTTAACATCCGCTGTCGGGGCCGCGGTCGGGGCCGCGGCCGGATAAGCGGCCGGCATGTCCGAGCCCTCCGACGCCGACACCCGGGGTGTGCTGGCCGCCAATGATGCCTTCTACCGCGCGTTTGTCGCCGGCGACGCGCTCCGCATGGACCTCGTCTGGGCGGGCCACGATGGCGACACCTGCATCCACCCGTGGACGGAGGCGGTCATTGGTCCCATCAACGTGCAGAATTCTTGGCGGAGGCTGTTCGCCTCGGGCGACCGACTCTCCATTCGCATCTCCGACCTGCGGGTCGACCTCTACGGCGGCGCCGCGAAGGTCCACCTGATCGAGAACGTCAGCGGCGCTCCGACGGCATCCGGCTCCTTCGGTCAGGAGGCGCGCGTAGCCTGCACGAACGTGTTCCTGCGGACCGACGACGGGTGGAGGATGACGCTCCACCACGGCGGGGTCATCGCCGCCGGCCACGAGCCGGAGCTTGAGCCGGACCCCGACACCGGCGAGTTCAACTGAGGCGTTGATCCCTGCGGGGCGGCCGACTCCACCGCTCCCTCGCGCCAGGTCTACATCGGCGCTACATTACCCAGATGTTCACCCTGTACACCTTGCTCCTGGCGCCTCTCGCTGTCGCGTCGGACGAACCGACTGTGCCTGACGCTACCCCGACCTCAGCCCCGTCGGAGCCCGCGAGCGCAGAGCCCCAGCCCGTCAACCGCCCGCCGCTCGATCAGGCCGGACGACGCCTCCCCCCGGGCGCCCGCCCCCCCCCGGGTGACCGCCCCCCCCCGGGTGACCGTCCCCCTCAGGGTGATCGCCCCCCTCAGGGTGACCGCCCCCCTCAGGGTGACCGGCGCCCCCCCAAAGCGGACGCCCGGCCCGAGGAGCTCTTCCGTCTCGGCGGCGACTTCCAGATCAACTTCGTCGCCGAACACCTCGAGCGGGGAGCTGACCCCGTCTACGCGGACAACCCCACACGGCCGACCTTCACGATCGCCCACCTTCGCCCCCGCGTCGACTTTGACGCCACCCCCTGGCTCGCGCTCCGCGCTTCCATGGAGTTCGCGGCGGTCCCCGAGAGCCCGCCCTCTGACCCCGAGGCGCTGGGAGACACGCTCGTGGTCAGCAGCGACGAGGCCATCTTGAACCCCGCGGTGGACGAGCTCACCCTGAGGCTCCACACCGGCAAGGCCCTGCGCCAGTCGCTGCGTGTGGGCGTCCTCCACACCGCGTTCGGGCTTCGCGACGACTACAGCGACTACGACAAGTTCTTCCTCGGAGGCCAGCTTGCCTACATGGAGCCCGAGCGGCGCTTCGGGATCTCCCCCGGCACCGACATCGGGCTCGGCTGGCGGGTGGCGTACAAGGACATGGCCGCGCTCGACTTGCAGTTGATCAACGGCTCCGGCGCAACCAAGCTGGACGGAACGGCGGCCAAGGACATCGTCGCGAGGCTCACCCTCGCCCCCATCAACGTGGTCGAGGTGCGCGGCTCGGTCATGCACGCCGGCAACAGCACCGACGGGCATACGCACGGAGCCTTCTCGCTTGAGCTCAACGCCGGGCGCTACTTGCCCTCGGTGAGCCCCCGGATCGTCACCGAAGGCGTCATGAGCCGGGTCAGCGCTGGCGGAGTGGACGACGACCGCATCGCCTGGCTCTTCGCAGCGGCGGGTGACATCCCGGTGCGGACCGCGGTCACCGATCACGTCTCACTGGTCGCCAGCTACTCCGGGTTCGATCCCAAGTTCATCTCGGACGGCCCGACCGACTCGACCTCCTTCGACCAGAACTGGTACCTCGACGTGGGCGCCAATCTCTACTGGAACACCGAGGGCAAGCGCGCCACACCGGCTCGTGGCGGCAAGCGGGACCGCCCACCGGCGACCACGGCGTTCACCGGCCTCACCTTCGAGCAGGTGATCCCGCAAAACGCCGATCTGCCAGTAACCAACAGCATCGTCCTCCAGTGCGGCTTGTCCAGGTAGTCAGGCGTCGCCCGGATCGAGCGACGCGCCCGGCTCCAGCGATTCGCCTGCCGCCAAACGGCCGGCGCCCACCAGCAGCGACTCCAGACGCTGCTCCGATACGCGATACCGTGCCTTCAACGCCACGGCCTCCCTGTAGCGCGCTGCGGCTTCTCCGCGCGGCGCTCCGGGCTCCGCCACAGCGCCGGGCTCCGCGACCGCTCCGGGCTCCGCAACGGTTCCCCACGCCCGCCGCGTGGCGACGATCATCACGTTGCGGTGCGTATGCGCGTCTGAGATGAACTCGATCACCCGGGTACGATACCCCTGAGACTCCATCAACAAGCCCCGCAGCGCGTCGGTCAACATCTGAGAGTAGCGGTCCTTGAACGTGTCGTGCTTGAGCATGGGAAGCTCGTCGCGAGGCGCCCTGAACTGCGGCCGCAGCTCCTTCTGGCAGCACGGAACGGCCATGACGACAGCGGCATTACCCGCCACCCCCTTGTAGAGCGCGATGTCCGTCGCGGTGTCGCATGCGTGCAGCGCGACCAGCACGTCCACATCGCCCACGTCGAAGTCCTCGACACCCGATACCACAAAGCGCAGGTCACCTGTCGCGGGTGCCGGCAGCCCAGGCCGGACTGCCAGCCGCTCGGCCACGCCGTTGCACAGCGCCATCAGCTCGACATTGCGGTCCACACCGATGACGTCAGTCGGAATCCCCAGATGCCCGTTGAAATAATCATGAAGCGCGAACGTCAAGTATCCCTTGCCGCAGCCCATGTCGATCAGGCGCAGTCGCCTGTCCTGACGAGCCGCAGGCTCCAGCAACCCCGACTTCCCGACCACCTCGTCCACGATCTTGATGATGCTCTGCATCTGGCGGTACTTGTCGGCCTTGTCGCTCTTGATGTGCCCATCCGGCGTCGCGATGCCAAGCTCTGCCAGATAGGGCGCCTTCGCAGGGTCGAGCACGTAGCGCTTCACACGGTCATGCTCGACCCCCGGCGGCTCGGTGAACGTGGCGGGGTGACGCGAAAACCGCGCAACGCCCTTCTTGTTGGTGCGCAGCTCAAAGTCACCGACCGTGGTGAAAAGGTGAGCGTTCTCGAAAGCGGTCTCGAGCAGGGAGCCGACGGTCCGGGCGGCGGCCGCGAGCGGATGGTTCACGGTCACGTCGCGGGAGGGGTGGCGCGACAGGATGCTCAAGTGGGGCCCCGCCTTCAGCTGGACCAGCCGGCCGAACGCCTGCTGGGCCGCGTCACCCCGATGCCGGGACTTGCTCAACGTGAGCTTCACGAGGGTGCCGGCGGACAGCGCGTGTGCGAGCGCGCTGACCCACTGTGCACCGGGGCCGGGGGGCGCTGCGGGGGACGCTGCGGGGGGCGCTGCGGGGGGCGCTGGGGCGAGCTGCGACATGGCCGGCGGATATCACAGCAACCCCGGCGGGGATGGGGTACGTCGGACCGATGCTCTCCTCGAGATGGTGACCCCGTGAGGCCCGGCACCGCGCGCGCCGGATTGGTTCTCGCGGCGATCCTCCTGCTGGTCCTCGAACGGCACGTTCCCGGCGGCCAGCTCGCCTTGTACCCGTTCACGCTGCTCGCGACGTGGGTGCACGAGATGGGCCACGGACTCATGGCGATGGCGTTGGGAGGCGACTTCGATCATCTGGAGATCAACGCCGACGCGTCCGGGGTCGCATACACGAGGATCCTGCCCGGTTGGCGGTCCGCCCTGGTGAGCGCGGCCGGCCTGCTTGGTCCGCCGCTGGCAGGGGCGGCGATCCTCGCGTTCGCGCGCGGTCCGCGACGAGGAGCGATGGCGCTGCTGGGGACGGCCGCGGCGCTGCTGATCTCTGTGGTGTTCTGGGTTCGCAGCGTCGTGGGTGTGCTGACGATGCTGCCCCTCGCGATCCTGCTCGGGGCGCTTGGGTTGTGGGGGGGGAGAGCGCGGCTTGTATGCGCCCAACTGCTGGGGCTGCTGTTCGCGCTCGACACCCTCGCCCGCTTCGACTACCTGTACTCGGCAACCGCTGTGGTCGGTGGCGTAGCCCACACGTCCGACGTAGTCGGGATCGCGACAGGGCTGTTCCCACCTGCGATCCTGTGGGGCGTGCTCATCGCTGGGTTGGACCTTGTACTGGTGGCGGCTGGGCTTTGGGCGGCGTGGCGACCTGACGGGACGGGCAGTGGCCCTAAATCCCCATACACTCGTAGGTGATGGTGATCGAGTCGGTGTCCGTCCCCTCAGCACAATCACTCGCCGAGAGCATCAGGGTGACGCTGACCGTGGTCGTGAAATCGGTGGTCGGGATCATCCCGCCGATGGTCAACGTCGGCGCGCTGCTGTCGCTGCCGGTGAGGGTCACACCCGAGGTCGGCGCCATGGTCCACTCGTAGTCGAGCGGGTCGCCGTCCGCGTCGGTCGAGGCTCCAGCGTCCAACCCAAAGGTGACGACGGGACACGACACACAGGTCGTCCCATAGCCGGAGCTGGTGGAGCAGGCCCCGTCCACGCTCGTAGCCTGATCCGTCCCGGCGTTGGCGACGGGCAACAACCCCGTGCAGCTGGAGGAAGCCCCACTTTCCGTCCCGTCCATGAGCCAGCAGCAGCTCAACCGCTGGCTGTCCCCGTCCGCATCGTACCAGCCAGCCACGCTGGAGCTCAACGTGGTGGCCGCCGTGTGGCGTGCACCACGTCGCCGCCACGATGTCGGGCTACACTCGCGCCGAGTCGACCGTCGAGACACACGCCGGGGAGACCTTGACGGTGAGCCTGACACTGTCGCGTGAGCAGGTAGGAAACATCGCGGTGGACGTGATGCTGATCGACGCGGAGGTCCTGCTATACGGCAAGTCGCAGGGCACCGGCCCACGCACCTTGAGCTCGATCCCGGCCGGCCAGCACATCGTCGTCGCGAGGGCGCGCGGCTACGCAGACGGGACGATGCCCGTCGCGCTTGGCATGGACGAGACGGCCCGGGTGAGCCTCGCGCTCGCCGATGGGGGAGCCTTCACTGGCACCGTCCTGTTCACGCAGGCCGCGACCGAGAACTACATCACCTATGCAGGCCTCACCTACGCGGACGCACCAGACGAGTACTACGCTACGTCGGTCAGCCGCCCGCGTGCGCTGTCCTGGGTCGCTGGGGCCGTCGCTGGGGTCGCCGCGCTCGCCTCTGGCGTGGTCTGGCTGGACGTCGGGGGAGTCCACATCTTCCCGAGCGGCGGGGGAGTGAGCGGCACGTTCTGACTCCCGCCGCGGGAGCCGAGCGGGCTGACCCGACCCTATAGCTCCACTACGTTGTCGCACCCGAGCACCAGCGCAGGGTCGGTGTCGACGACGATCACCGTTCCCCGAGCATCCGCGAGCCGATGCAGCGCGGTGAGCAGCGACGCGATGTCCGCCGGGTGTAGCCCAATCGAAGGCTCGTCCAACACATACAGTGTACCCGCCACATCGCCCGGCCTTCCGAGCTCCCTCGCGAGCTGGATCCGCTGCTGCTCCCCGCCTGAGAGGGTGGAGGCGGGCTGGCCGAGCGGAAGGTAGCCGAGGCCCAGATCCTCCAGCACGCGGAGCGGCCCAGCGATGGCCTGATGGTTCGCGAACAAAACCCGCGCCTCACGGGCAGGCAGCGTCAGGACCTGAGCCATGGACAGGCCATGGAAGGTGACCGAGAGCGTGGCCTCGTCGTAACGTTGGCCCTCACACGCCTCACACTCGACCGCCACCTCGGGGAGGAACTGTAGATCCACGTGGCGGACGCCCTCCCCTTCGCACGCCGTGCAGCGACCGCTCCCGGACGTGTGTAGGCTCCAGTGGTCGGGGCCCCAGCCATGCTGCCGAGCGAGCGCGGTCTTGGCGTACAGGCCCCGAAGATCCGCCCAGAGCTTGAGCAGGGTGACCGGCAAGCTGCGATCGGAGCGCGCCGCCTGGGCGAGGCCAACGCGGACCAGCCGGCCGATGGCGTCCAGGCCGTCAAGCCGGTCGTAGGGGAGGGGCTCGGCCAGCGCACCAAGGTGTCGCGCCACCGCAGCCGCCAGCGTATCCAATACAAGCGTGGATTTTCCGACGCCGCTCCGGCCCGTCACGGCGGTCACCTGCCCGAGGGGGAGCACCAGATCGACACCGGCGGGCGAGCGCCGGGTGAGATTGCGGCCGCGCGCGCCGGTGAGCGTGAGGACCCCGGCAGCCTGCCGCGGCAAAGGCGGTGCAGCGCTGTCCCTCCCGTCCAGCCAGCGCGCCGTGGGGCTCTCTCGCCCGGCGAGCCCAGAAGGCGGCCCGAAGTAGAGCAACTGCCCCCCGTCGGGGCCAGCCCCGGGCCCGATGTCCACGACCAGATCTGCGATGCGGATGACGTCCGGGTCGTGCTCAACCACCAGCACGGTGTTGCCCGCAGCTCGCAGGTCCCGCAGCACGTCCAGAAATAGCGCCGTGTCCGCCGGGTGCAGTCCCGCCGTGGGCTCATCAAAGACATACATCACGCCGGAGAGCTGGCTCCCGGCCTGCGAGGCGATGCGGACCCGCTGGCTCTCTCCGGTCGACAGCGTGGACGCGCTGCGGCCGAGCGTGAGGTGGCCCAACCCCACCCGCACAAGGAAGGCCACCCGGCGGTTGATCTCGTCCACCAGGGGCGCGACCTCCGGAGCCGGGCAGTCGATCACCAGCTCACTCAGCGGCACCATGAGCAGCTCCGGCAGCGTGCGCCCCAGAACCGGGTAGGATCCGCCCTCCGGGGATCCTACCCATTCTGGGTAGGATCCCCGGAGGGCGGATCCTACCCGTACGGAGCGGCCAGCAGGGGCAAGGCCCGAACTGGCGCAGTCTGCGCAGGGTCGCTCCAGGGTCGCCATGGCCGCGCGCTCAGAAGCCGCGCTGGCGCCTCGGCGCGAGGCCCGACGCCCGGCCCCCTCCCAGCCGGGACCTCCCCTCAGCACGTAGTCCTGAGAGGCCCAGTCCAAATCCCGCCACGCCCGGTCCATCGGGATCCCGTGAGCGTGCGCCGCATCCCGAACCGCCTTGCCGCCATCCACGGCTCCCTCGGCGAGGCTGCGCAGCGGGTCGACGACCAGCCGATCTGCGTCCACCGTGCGGACCGCGCCGAGCCCATCGCAGCTCCGGCAGGCTCCCTTGGGGCTACTTGTGGAGAACAACCTCGCATGAAGCTCGGGAAGCACAGCTGAGCACCCACCGCACCGGCCCGCCGCCCCGTATACCCGGTCAGGGCCCCCCGCCTGCACCACCACCTCCCCTCGCCCCGCGGACCGCCCGATGCGCTGGACGGTCCGCACCGCCTCCCCGAGACGGCTGCGCTGCTCAGCCAGCCGGTCAGCCTCATCGGCCCCCGCGATCTTGACCCTATCCACCACGACGTCGAGATCGTGGGGCACACGGTCGTCCACCGGCCCGACGTCCTCCACCGCGTGCTGTACACCATCGAGCCGAACGCGTACAAAGCCCTGCCGGGGCAGCTCGCGCAGCACCGCCGCGACTCGTCCGGCTCTCACCACCGGCGCGAGGACCGAGACCCGCGTTCCCGGCGCAAGCGAGACCAGCTCCCGAACGATGCTGTCCACCGTAGCGGGACGTGAGGGGGTCCCGCAATCGGGACAGTGGAGCACGCCCACCGTGGCCCAGACGACGCGCAGGAGTTCGTGGATCTCGGCCTCGCTCGCGACCGTCGCCCGAGCAGCCGGCGCTGAACGCCCCCGTTGGCTCACGCCGATCGCAGGCGGGAGCCCGTCCACGAAGGTCACGGCTGGCCTGCGCAGACGCCCGAACCGGGAACGAGCCTCCGGCGCGAGCGCCTCCACGAATCGCCGGCTGGCCTCTGCGTAGAGCGTGTCGAACGCCAGAGAGGACTTGCCCGAGCCGCTGACCCCCGTGAACGCGATCAGCGTCCCCTTGGGCAGATCGAGATCGATCCCGCGAAGATTGTGCTCCCGGGCGCCGCGGAGCCGGATCATGGAGCGTACTCGACGAGCCGCACACGGAGCTCCCGCAGCGCCGAGAGGGTCCTGCGGTCCTCCCCCGACTCCCCCGTCCCAGCAGGCACCTCCACCACCACCGCTCTACGCTCCCCGGCGTCCATCGGGCGAAGCAACGCCAGCAGCGAGGTCCGCACACGCCCAGTTGCGCCCGCTCCGGTCCACCGCGCCCGCATCCGTCCGCTGGGCCGATGGACCTCCACGCTCCACCCCTTTGGCGCCCAGAGCGGCACTCCGCCCTCCACCAGCGTCACAACCTCCACGCTCGGCGACATTCCGGCCAGCGCCGCTCCGAGTGTCTCCAGCGCGCCCACCACCGCCACGTGCCGCGCCACCGCCCCCTGCAACGGCCCGATCGTCTCGAAACGCCGGCCATGGCGTGGCACGATCGCCGCATGCTCACCGGGGATCTGGGCGAACAGCCCGTATTCGTCCCCAAGCTCCGTGAGCACCGGGTGGTCCGCAGCGGCTCGTTGCCGCCGCACCTCGTCCAGAAAGGCAGCCGCCCCATCCAGCGTCGCCCCCACGCCTGCTCGCACCATCACGCCGACCAGACACGGCAACGAGGCCACGAACTGCGACCGGAAACCGGTCACAGTCAGGCGACGGACAGCGCCCCACGCTGGATCGAACGCGTCCCCGCCCCAGGTGTCCGTAGTCGCCCCCCGCTCCAGCAGGCCATCCGCGTACACCGCCGTCGCGCTCTCCAAGCCAAACGGGCGCGCCAGCAGCGCCTCTGCCGCCCTTCCGGGGAGCGCCGCCAGCCTCGCCGCGTCGATCGGCCCGACGACCAGCGCTGGAATACAAGCGTCCCCGCGTTCACGCAGCGCATCGCCGAGCACGGCCGCCGTCATCGCGCGATCCTCGGACCGGCTCCGCCAGGCGGCGTCCCGCACGCTCCGGGCGACCCCATCCATCGGCTCAACCACCCCCCCTACGCTTCGAGCGATGGCATGCAGCCGCGAGCGCTCAACGGGCCCGGCGGGCGTGGTCCACATGGCACTGGCGTCCACCTTGGGCAGGAAACGCTCCCAAGCGAGGCGCGGAATGCCCCGGACATCGCCGATACGGGCGAGCGCCTGCGCCGCTGCCTGCGCGGACGCCGGGTCATCGGGCGAAGTCAGCAAGGCGACCCGGACCGCCGTCGCAATTCGGGGGTCCCGAGGAAGGGCGGCGAGGCGATCCATGGCGGCCGTCCCATCCCGCCTCGCCCACAGCGCGCCCCCCCGCAGCGCGCGGCCAATCTCCGGCTCCAACCCCGGCCGCGCCCAGAATGCCTGCAGCTCGGCCGACCCCATGGCCTCCCCCACCAACGGATCCAGCACGTCGATCACGTCAGCCACCAGCGGATCCCCCGTCTCCCGCCACAACCGCAGCAGCGAAGCGAGCGCCTCAGCCCTGTCCCCCGCTTCGATCGCACGCTCGGCCTCCACGATCCGCCGATCCACCCGCTGCGACGGTGTCCCTCGCTCGGCGCCGCGGGCCCCGTGCCCGAGCCAATCCGCGACCAGCCCCGGCCGGAGCGCGGTCGGCAGCGCCTCAAGGGGCCCCCGCATGCCCTCTCCGAACCGTCGGGTCAGGTCGCCGAGCAGCACCGCGTGCCGGTTCCAGTCCCGCTCCTCGGAGTACAGCCTCGGGCCGCGACCCCACACCCGCACCTCACCCACCGGATCGCTGGACAGGAACAGAGCCGCGCCAAGCCAGGGCGCGATGCTGCGCTCCTCGATCGCGGCGAGAAGATGGGTCGGCATGGCCTCGACGAACGGGCTCGGCGCCAGGCTGAGCAGCCTGTCCACGAGCACACGAACCGCGTCCAGCTCGCCGTGCAGCGACGCGGGGATCCAGTCGCGCAGCGCTCCGGGGGTCATGAGGGGCGCTTAGCCCGTGGTTCTTCGCGCTGGGTGCTCAGCCGCACACGCGCGGCAGCCTTATAGGGCGACGCCGAACCCGAGTGAGCAGAAAAGCCAAGGCTGCGAACGAGGCGAGCGGCCTCGCCCCAGCCGTCGCGCATCCGTGCCGCTTTGGCGAAGCCTCGGTGCCGGTGTCCTCCGGGCAGACGAGGTCGGACCCGTCGCAGTCCTGATCGATGGCGTCTCCGCAGGTGTCCGCAGCGCCGGGGTAGGCGGCGGCGGCGTCGCAGTCATCGCCGGAGAGCGCGAGCGTGATGTGACCGTCGCCGTCGGAGTCGGGGTCAAGCTCGTACGCACCGGCGTCGGGGAGGGCGACGCCGTCGAGATCGCCGTCGATGGGGCACGCGCGGCCGTCCGGATCGACCGCGATGAACACGTTGTTCGTCACGTCGAGCGCGAGATCGTTGGCGTTCTCATCAGAGTAGCCCAACTTCACCCCCCCACCGACGAACGTGTTGTGCTCCACAGTCCAGAGCCTGCCATACGGGCCACGCTCGTACACCCACAGGTTGTCTGCCATGGACGGAGACATGCTGCCTCATTCTCTGAAAACTCGCAGGACTGCACCGTCAGGTCTCCGCAGCTCATCAACGCAGGCCGGGCCTCGATCCCAAAGCCTTCATAGTCGTCCTCCGCGGCCGTCGTCCCGTCAAGGATGGTCTGTCCGGCCCCAGCGCCGACGATGCGGATATCCGTCGCTTGGGAAGACAAGCCCGCCTCCGCGCACACCCCCGCCCGAACCTCGAGTGTGTCGCCGTCCGAGAGCAGCGCGAAGCCGTCGGCCAGCGTGGTGGCATCACCGCCCCCGTCAGGATCCACGACCCAGATGGTGGCAGCGGCGGAAGAGAGGAGCATTGTCATGACGAGGAGTGTCATCTCAGTTCACGTGGTGGGCGAACCCGATGCCGCCGCCGTCCTCGAAGCAGGCTACCGCGCCGGGAGATCCCTGCGCGGCCCAGAAGGATGCGTTCCAGCGAACTCGGGAGGCCTCCGCAGGCCTGCTCGCCGCCAGGATGGAGAGGCTCAGGAGGAGAACGTCGTGGCGCGGCGTCATCATCGCAAGCTCCGATTGATCCGGATCATGTCACGTGCGATCAATGCGTGCAAGCAGTGGTTGGAAAGTGCATTTTTGGCGGGGCAGGGCAGGAACCTGCCCAGATGCGCGGGGACGCCACCGGGCGTCACCCGGAGTGGTTACTCGGTCTGAGTGCTCATCCCGCTCCTCGCGCTGATCGGCTGCAACCATCCCGACCCGGCCGGGCTGGAGTGCACCGCCACCGCCTCCCCCATCCCCATGCTGCTGAACCTGGCGTGGACAGCGCCCTCCGCCACCACGCGATCCTGGGTCGAGTTCACCACCGCGGACGGCGTCGAGCACACCAGCGCGGACGCGGAGAGCCCGACCGAGGTCGCGGTCACGCTGTACGGCGCAGGGCCCGAGGAGGTCATCTCGTGGACCGGCCATTCGGTCGACGAGCTCGGCAGCACCCGCACCTGCGCTGGCGAGACCGTGACGGGGCGGCTCAACAGCCGCGTCCCCACGCTCAACGTCACCAACGACAACGGCGGCTGGGACCCCGAGGTGAACTACTTCCTCGGCGTCTTTTATGAGATGGCCGGCACCGTTTCACACGTGTTCGTGGTTGACCGCACCGGCCGCTACCTGTGGGTCATGGCGACGGACGATGGGTACATCGGGGTAGATGTGCACCTGCCCCGCGACGGCCGCGGCGTCCTGTTCAACCAGCTCAGCCGTGACTTCTCCTCCGACGAATCCGACATCCGCAGGGTGGACTGGGACGGCACCGACCTAAGCCGCACGACGACGACGCTCGCGCACCACACGTTCGCCGAGCTGCCCGACGGCACGCTGGCCTACCAGCAGATCGACCCGCGCGACGTCGTCAACGAGGACGGGGTGACCGAGAGCTGGATTGGCGACGCCATCGTCGAGGTCCCCCCCGGAGGCGAGGGCACGAGGGTCTGGTCAATCTGGGACTGGGTTGATCCGGTCTGGAACGATGACATGGACAGCATCAGCCTGTATGGCGGGCTGGACTGGTCACACGGCAACATGCTGTCCTACAGCGACACCACCAATCAGTACCTCACCTCGTTCTCCCACCTCAAGATGCTGTTCGACATCGATCGCAGCACGATGACCCCCAGCCGGCAGCTCGGCCCGCCCGGGTACGGCTACGCGGAGGGCTCCACCCCGTTCAGCAACCAGCACTCGCCGGTCTACGAGCACGACGACCCGTCAACCTTGATGATCTTCAGCACGCCGACCGACGGCTCAAACTCCGGCGCCTTCGAGTACGCCATCGACGACGACGACGGGACGCTCACCGAGCTCTGGCGTCATCAGGGCCACGACGTGGCGTTTTGCCTCGGTCAAGCCCTCCCGATGCCGAGCAGCCACGTGCTGATCAATTACGGATGCTCCGCGTCGATCACCGAGATCGCCCGCGAAGACGGGCTGATCCGCTGGGAGCTCGACTCGGATCCCGGCAGCGGGTTCGGACAGGTGATCCCGTTGGCAATGCTGCCGTGGGAGCTATGATGACCCCATGCCCTGTGACATAGCGGTCCACGCCGCGCTTCCGACCCCCGAACCCGAGCCTGGCCGGCCGATCGTGGTGAGCGGGCGCACCTCGTCGTACGGCGTGGAATTGGCCGGCGCAAAGGTGGTCTGGCTCTCCAGCGCGAACATGACGACGTGGGCCGGCATCCTGGCCCACCCCGAGCAGACGGACGACTGGCTCCCCGCCTCGCTCGGCACCAAGCGCGTCGATCGCCTCGACCCCGGCCACATCTACCAGGCGACCGACCTCGTCCTGCTCGGCGGACTCATCCGGGTCGCCCGGCAGGCCGTGGTGGCGATCGCCTGGGAGAGCACGACCTCATCGAAGATCGCCAACTGCTGGTGGGTGGAGGACCCCAAGCGGTGGCCGGCGCTGCCCTTCTTCGCGGACAGCTCAGGAGCCGAAGCCGAATTCGTCTTGCACGGCCAGGGCGGCTGGGATCTTTTGCCGATGCGTGGCGGCGTGTCCGTCTCCTACGCATTCTGGACCGAGGCGAAAACGATGCTCCCTCAGGTTCAGGCCTGGGCGATGTCGCGGACGCTGCCCGAGCTCTCCAGAGCGTTCGAGCAGCGGGCGCTGCTGGTAGAGGGCACCGCTGGCGGGCAATTGGGAGGAACCGGGGTAAACTGACCGGGATGGCTGATCCCGACCCCCCGGCACCGCCACCGCGCGGTGAAAGCGCGCCCGTCAGGGCAGAAGTTGACCCGTTGGTGGGGCAGCTGGTCTCAGGGAGATACCGCGTCGAACGCCTGATCGCCCGCGGAGGAATGGGCAGCATCTACCGAGCAGAGCAGGTGCCGCTCGGTCGCATCGTCGCGCTCAAGGTGCTGGTCCCCGCGATGCTGCACACCGAAGAAGCCACTGAGCTCCGCCGTCGGTTCCTGCGCGAGGCCGAGACCTGCGCCCGGCTCCGGCACCCGAACACGGTCACCGTATACGACTACGGCACCTTACCGCTGCCCGCCGTGCTCGGTCGGGAACCCGGAGATGGCCTATACATCGCCATGGAATTCGTGGAGGGCCGCACGCTCTGGCGCGCCCTCAAGGAGGATGGCCCCTTCCCCTCCGACCGGGTCGCTCGGATTGGCCGGCAGATCGCGAAGAGCCTCCGCGAAGCACACGCGATGGGCGTTGTCCACCGCGACCTGAAGCCCGGCAACGTCATGCTCACCGCCGAGCTGGGCGACGACGGGGCAGAGGCGGTGAAGGTGCTGGACTTCGGCGTGGCGAAGCTGATGGGCGAAACCGAGGCGCTCACCATCGCGGGCAACTTCGTCGGCTCGCCCAGGTACGCGTCTCCGGAGCAGATTCAGGAGGCCGACGTCGATGGACGTTCGGACCTGTACTCATTGGGCGTGGTCTTGTACGAGCTGCTCGCGGGAGTGCCTCCGTTTCAGGCCACCGACACCATCCGGATGCTCATGCAGCACGTGCGGGACGCCCCGCCGCCGCTGACCGAGAAGGTTCCCGGTTTGAGCCCTTCCCTCGCAACGCTGATCCACGCGCTGCTGGAGAAGCGGCCCGAGGATCGACCGGCCAACGCCGAGGCGGTACTGGATTGGCTGCGAGCGCCCGACGAACAGGGCCCGACCTTGCAGTGGGTGGGCAGCCCGTTGTCGAGGGGGTCGAGCCCCGAACCGAGCGGGGGGACGAGAACGGGGTCAAGCCAGACCAGCCGCTGGCTCGCTGCGGGCGTGCTCGGGGTGCTGGGCGTCGGGGCGCTGGCGGTGCTGTGCGCAGGCGGGTTGTGGTTCGGCCTCGAACGCCCAGACCCTGGCGGCCCGGAGCCTAGCGGCCTGAACCCCGTGGTGCACGCGGACCCGCCGCTCGGGGAGCCCCAGATCGGAGCCCCGGTCACGGTCGATGTCGAGCTGACCAGCAGCCCGTCGGGCGCCGAAGTGCGCGAGGCTGGCGCCCTGATCGGGCGGACGCCGCTGCATTTGCAAGTGACGCTGGGGGAGCCCCCTCAGGTCGTGCTCCACCTGAACGGCTACGACGACCTGACCACGATCGTGGACGGGAGCACTCCCACCCAGACCGCGCGGCTCAAGGCGAAGCCCACGCTCCCCAAACCACCCAAGCCTGGGGCGGAGCGCGACATTCGGACCTCGAGATGAGCCGGGGTGCAGAGGATCCCGAACATCCTGCCGACTTGAGTTTACTACTCTGAAGCGAAGTGGACAGGAACCTCCATATCCTCCCGACTTCAGTTCACGATTCGACCCCTTCTATGCACCGAAGTGAGCATGATCTAGGGCATCATAGCGGTCTCGGTTCAAGCTGGTGGACCTGCAGCGTGAACCGCCCAGGCCGCCGGCCCTATTCCATACACACACGCTCCGCCGTGTCCCCGGTGAGCAGCAAGAGGGTGCCCTCCCCCTCGATACCCATTGCTCGGAGGCCACCGTCGACGCTCGCCAGATCGCTCCACGCGCGAGCAGCGCCCAGCGCGTGGCGAGCCGCCCGTGGAGCAGGGGGTCGAGCCGGGCGTCGAGCCGGGCGTCGAGACAGGAAGCAGGGACATCGCACCATGTACCCAACGACGAGCGCAGCCGAGGTCGTCCAAACAACGGGCGCGACGTGATCTGGCGCGACGTGATCGGGCGCGACGTGATCGGGCGCGACGTGATCTGGCGCGACGTGATCGGGCCGGGGGTTCGCCGGTTACGCCGCCCGCATGCCGCGTCCCTTTTTTCCCCACACCTTTCAGGATGTCACGAACGCGGTCGACGGCGGGCTCGGGCTCATCGTGGCGGACATGCCGGATGGGTCGATCTGGGTCTGCAAGCGCGACCGGAAGCAGCCCGGGACCTACGAGATCACGCACTACTCGGACATGAAGCGCACTGCGGTGCTCTCACGGGAGACCGTTCAAGGGCGCGAAGACGCGCTGCGAACCTATTGGCGTACGGTCGCCGGCGAGTAGGCTCGATCGAGCGGATTAGCTCCCCGCTCTCGGTTCGACCCAGCGACTCTCCTCCGCCGGGCTGGTTACCGCTCAGCCCACTCGACCCGGAAAATCCCATGCCCGCCCGTCTCGCCCCCTGTTTTGCCGCCCTCTTCCTCCCGTCGTTGGCCTTGCTCATCAGCTGCAACGACACCCGCCTGAACACCGACAAGGAAGCGAACGACCCGGCGATCGCGGTGTCGCCGATGACCTTGACGTTCGCGAACGCTGGCAGTCAGGCGGTGACGGTGTCCAACACCGGCGGCAAGCCCCTGTTGGTCTCCTCGGTCGAGCTGCGCAGCGGAGACGGCGGCGACGGTCCGTTTACGGTCACCCTCGCCGATGGGCTCCCGGGCAGCATCGCCCCTGGCGCAGAGGCGGACCTCATCGTGACTTGGGCGTCGGGCAGCGCGTCCAGCGACTGGCTGGACATCGTCAGCAATGACGCGGACACGCCGCTTGTCGGCGTCGCGCTCATCGGTGCCTGGGCGGACACGGGAGCTGACACTGGGGACAGCGCAGACACCGCCATCGGCCTCCCGGCGGCGACGCTGGACCCGGTTGACGCGACCTTCGCCGCGCTCGTCGGCGAGAGCGATGCCGCGAGCTTCACGCTCACCAACACCGGCGAGACGGTCCTTGCGCTCGGGGCGGTCGTGTCCGGAGCAGGCTTCCTGCTGACCTCCTCCGCGCCCCCCACGCTCGACGTGGGCGCCACGCTACAGTTGGACGTGTCGTTCACCCCGACCGCCGCTGGGGTGGTCGCCGGCGCGCTCGACGTGTCGATTGTGGACGTGCCTACCCTGACCGCCACGCTGTCGGGCACCGGGACGGAGGCCGCCAGTCCCACGGAGTTCACGTGGACCGGCTCCGCCCAGACGTACACTGTGCCTTCCGGGGTCCACTCCATCACGCTCGAAGCGTGGGGCGGGGGCGGAGGCGCTGGCTACTATACGGGCGGGTACCCCGGCACCGGGGGCGGGGGCGCGTACGCCACGACCACGCTCCCGGTGACCCCGGGCGACGTGCTGACCGTGCGGCCGGGCCAAGGGGGCATCCAGCCCGGCGGTGGAGCGGGCGGCAGTTTTGTGTGGGACGCCGCCGGCACGCTCGTCATCGCCGCGGGCGGCGGGGGCGGCGGAGCCACTGACGGGGGTTCACTCCTGTCCGGCAGCGGTGCGGGCGGGGCCGGGGGGGGCGCCTCCGGAGCCACAGGCGGCACCCAGTTCGACGCGTACTGGGGCTCGGCCACCGGCGGTGCGGGCGGGACGGCAGGGGCGGGCGGAGCGGGAGGCACCGCGTCGCTGGCGGCGGCATCGGGACCCGCGTGCAGCGGGGGCGCGGGCCGGGCGAAAGAGGGCGGGGGCGGGGCGACAGGGTCGTCGTCGTGCACCACCAGCACAGCCGCGAACCTCGACAACTCGGGGACAGGTGGCAGCAACGGCGCAGGCGGAGGCGGCGGCTCCGGCTGGTACGGCGGAGGGGGCGGGGGCTCGGTCTACACCTACTTCGGCGGCGGGGGCGGGGGCGGCTCCAGCATGGCCGACACCGGGACGATGGAGGCCGGATTGGGCCAGACTCCTGGCGGGTCGAGCAGCGCCCGATGGGACGGCAGCGCGGGGACCGGCGGCACTCCGGGCTCGTGGCCGAGCATGCCGTCCACGGACGGCATGACGGGGCTGGTGACCGTGCGGTGAGCCCGGTGGCTGCGGCGTTGAGGCGATCGCGCGCTACATGACGCGAATGGCCCACAACCCCCGCACCCGCCCGTGGAGCGCCTTGCTCCCGCTCATCCTGGCATCCGCCGGCGCGGCCCACGCCAGCGCGGCCCACGCCGCCGCCCCCCAGCCTGGAAGCGCCTCATTGGACGTCGCGGAGGAGGCCGATGTGCAGTTCGATCTGGGCGTAGCGGCCTACACACGCAAGGACTACCTTGGCGCCGTCGAGCACTACCTCGCGTCAAACCGGCTCGTCCCCAACCGAAACGTGGTCTACAACCTCGCGCGGGCCTATGAGCAGCTCGGACGCTTCGACGCGGCGTGGCGCCAGTACAACGAGTACGCGGTGCTCGAGCCCGACCCAGCCCTGCGGGCCGAAGGCGTCGCTGCCCGGGATAGGCTCGGGGCCCGTGTCGCGCTCGTGGACGTGCAGAGCGACCCGCCCGGCGCCCTGATCTTCATCGATCGGGAGGATCTGGGTGCGCGCGGCCGAACGCCCGCTACGATCGCGCTGCCCGCTGGTGCGCACACCGTTTTCCTCCGCCGCGATGGTCACCACCCAACTGCGAGGCAGCCCGTCCGCGCGATCACCGGGCAACTCACCCCGGCGCACTTCGCCCTGTCCCCGATCCTCGGCAGCCTGCACCTCCGCGCGATGGACCCCACGTCGGAGGGAGCCTCCGTGATCCTGATCGGGTCGCGCCCAGACGCCCAGCAGGCCTGGGTGAGCCCGAGCCCGATCGACGCACAGCTGGGGATCCTCCCCCTGAACGTCAATCTTGCGCCGGGCCAGCACGAGCTGTCCATCTCCGCGGTCAGCCATCGTCCCGTCGTGGTAGCGTTGGAGCTACGGGCCGAACAGACGCTCGATCTCCCCGTCGACCTGCCCTGGCTCACCGGCAGCATCGTAGTCGAAGCGCCCGAGCGCGGCGCAAAGATCGATCTGGACGGTGTCCCCGCCGGGTTCACGCCCGCGGTGCTCGCGGGTGTCCGCGTCGGCTCGCATCACCTTGTCGTCACCTCGCCCGGCTTCCACCCCTACGATGTCGACGTAGAC
>SHYV01000185.1 GCA_009692605.1 Myxococcales bacterium | reverse complement strand
GAGCAGCGGCGCGACCCGTGCCTGTCGGTCGTAGAAGGCCAGCGTGACCGCCGCGCTTCCCAGGGCGAACGTGACCAGCCGGATCATGTTTGCGGCCCGTTCCTCGAACGGATTGAACGAGACGAACGCCCCGAGGAGCAGAATCCCCCCGGTCAGTCCAACCAGGCCGAGCAGTCGCATGGTGCGCGTGGGCTCGAAGGTTGCTAACGACTGGGCCATGGTCCTCTCCTTTCTTATGCGCTCGCCGAGCGCGTTGGACGCAAGATCGATGAGGGCACGGAACCAGAGCGTGGCCGAGCCGACGGCATTGGTCACGTGCGCATCCCGCAGCTGGTCGCCGAACAGCACGACCATCTCGTCGCCGTATCGGGCGCGGAAGTCCGCGGGGTAGGCGCGCAGGAGACCGGCGTAGGCGCGCTCGCTGCGGCTCAGTCGGGATCCAGATTCAGCCGGCCTCCCGCCGAGGCTGCCCGAGGCTCCCGTCGTTGCCACGTCAGGACTCGACCCGCCGAAGCAGGGCGGCGAACGGGTCGGCATTGAGCGCCCACGGACGAGCCGACGACACCAGGGCATCGAGCCGGCGCACCTCGTCGGCTGCCACCGATCGACCCAGTGCGGTGAGCCGGTAATAGCGTCGACGCTGGTCGTCGACATCGGGATCGGGGCGCTCGTCGCTCTCCTCGATCAGGCCATCCGCAAGGAGTCGCTTGATGGTGGTGTAGATGGCACCCGGCCCGAGCTTCACCGCCCCACCGGTGATCCGGCGGACCTCGTGCATGATCGCGTAGCCATGACGCTCTTCCGGGCCGATGGCCAGGAGCAGGTAGACCGCGACGCGCGAGAGAGGTGGGGTCGGCGATCGCTCGCTGGCTGCGGTCATGCCCCGACTATATCGGTTTGAGATGCATTGTCAAGAGATGCAATGCGCTGGACCGTCGCGCCTCCTGCCTACTCGGCCGAGCGTGCGCGCCGGCGGCCGTCCTGGCGCCAGGCGTCCCTGTCCGCGTCGGTGATCCCGACCCACGGGTCGTAGTCCGGGTCCAGCGCTTCCTGGGGCGGCCGCTCCCCCTGGGGGACGTGGGTCAGGTTCACGCGGATCCGGGTCCAGGTGGTGGACCGGCCGCGCATTGAATCGACCAGCACGTCCGCCGGCTCCAGCCCGGCCGCGGCGGCCGGCCAGCGCGCCTTCCAGCGCTCGAGGCCCGCGAGCGCGTCGTCCTTCTTCGCGGCGCGGGCGATCTCGATGACAGGGATGGTGCTCTTGCGGCGCCCGGTGGGTGTGGGCCGTGTCTGCGCCGGTCCGCCGAGGGTCGGCGGCCGTGTCCGCGCCGGCGTCGGTTCGCCGAGGGTCGGCGGCCGTGTCCGCGCCGGTCCACCGAGCGTGGCCCGCTCCTCCGCGGCGCGCTCCATCCGGCGCTCCATCGCGGCGCGCCCCTTCTCGCGCTCGGCCGCTGCCTCTGGAGTGTCGTAGTCCGCGGCCGGACGGCGCTGACGTGACGGCATCACGCGCGGCGGCTCGCCCTCCTGCTTCCGGTAGTTCGGCGGCCATGGCGCGTCGCCCAGGCCCTCGGCCTCGTGGCGTGCCACCAGCTCCAGGAGCCCCTCGAGGGACCCGGTTGCCGTGTCGATCCCGGCCCCCGGATCACCGATCGCGGCATACCGTGCCGGAACCGTCAGCAGGGTGAAGTCCTCGGGCCGGCAGTCGGGGACCTCGTCCCAGGTGAGCGGCGTCGAGACGCGCGCGTCCGGCAGGGGTCGGACCGAGTAGGCCGACGCCACAGTTCGATCTCGTGCGTTCTGGTTGTAGTCGAGGAAGACGCCGTGGCGCTCCTCCTTCCACCATTTCGACGTGGCGATCGCGGGTGCTCGCCGTTCAACTTCGCGAGCCAGGGCGAGCGCTGCCCGGCGCACCTCGGCGAAGGTCCACTCCTGGCGGATCCGGACGTTCACGTGGATCCCGCGGGAGCCCGATGTCTTCGGCCAGCCGGTCAGCCCCACATCGGTCAGCACCTCGCGGGCGACCAGCGCGACGTCCCGGATCTGCTCCCACCCCACGCCCGGGACCGGGTCGAGGTCCGCGCGTAGCTCATCCGGGTGATCCAGGTCCTCCGCCCGGACGGGGTGCGGGTTCAGATCGATACAGCCCAGGTTCACCACCCAGGCGAGCCCGGCCGCGTCGCGGAGCACCACCTCATCGGCCGTCCGGCCCGACGGGAAGGCGAGCTCGACGGTCTCGATCCAGTCGGGACGGTGCTCCGGTGCCCGCTTCTGGAAGAACGCCTCGCCCTCCGCCCCGTCGACGAAGCGCTTGAGTGCCATCGGTCGCCTGCTCACGCCGCGCAGCGCGCCATCGGCAACGGCCAGGTAGTAGCGGACCAGGTCGAGCTTGGTGTGGCCGGCCTCCGGGAAGTAGACCTTGTCCGGGTTGGTGATCGTCACCTCCCGACCGGCGATCTGCAGGACCTCGACCCGCTTCGGCATGCCGGGAACTCTACCGCGAGCCCGATCTCGGGCGCGACGGGTCACGAGGCGCCTCGACCTGTCCTGCATCACGGCGGTTACTGAACGATAGAAAGTCGCCGTGTCGCCGCAACGAGGCACCGTGCCGCGGAACCGCGATCAGGCGCGAAGCGGGCGCTCGCTCATCAGGATCACGGGATTGCCATCCGGGTCCGTCAGCGAAGCCATCCACAGCTCGTAGGCTTCCGTCCGGTGGACCATGTGCGCGGGGTGGTTGAACGTGACCCAGCGGGACTCCAGCTCGAAGACGGCGGCAGCGATGTCGTCGACCTTGTAGTAGATGGAGACCGGGCCTGTGACCTGGTCACCTTCGGGGACGCCCAGGAACAGGCGGACCCCACAGGCGTCGAAGAATCCCATCCCCGGGGAGGCGAACAGGAACGCCATGCCGAGCTTGTCGCGGTAGAACGCGACGGCGTGATCCAGGTCAGTGACCGGTATGGGGATCTGGCCGATAGGACCGAGTCCGAACGGTTCGCTCATGGCCTGGAACGATAGCCTCGTCTTCGCCTGGGAGGCAACCGCTTGCACTCACCGCCAGTCCGCGGGGGCGGTCCGGCAAGCAACCTGGAACGCTCCCAACCATCGGGGCTAGACTGTCCAACGCGAGGGCAGCAGGGGAGGAGCCATGGGAATGACTGGCCCAAGCTCCGCCGGGGAGGCGATGAGCGGGGGGAACTGCCGATCGCTGTTCGGCCGCCACTCTCGCTCGCCGTTGGGCCGCCACCGACGCTCGCCGCGGTCCATCCGCAATCGCCCCATCAACGCACGTTCGCGCGGCACATCACCCGCGCGCGGCACGTCACGTGCCCGCGGCATGTCTGGCGACCTGCATGCGAGATGAGATCAAGCGGGAGTCGCTCCTGCGCGGATCGTTCCTGCTCGTCCTGCCGCTGACCCTCCTCGCGTACAGCCTCGAGGCGATCATCCGGGCGATCACCCCGCTGATCGTGCTGGATCGCGGCGGCGACGCGGTGATGGTCGGTTTGGTGGCTAGCGCCTTCGCGTTGCCGTCGATCATCTTCCGGCCGATCGCCGGGGGGCTTGTCGACAGCGGGAGGCACCGGACGATCCTACGCGGTGGCGTGATCGCCACTGCGGTCGGGCCGATCCTCCTGCTCCTCCTCCTCCCGGGCACGATCTACATGCTGGTGGTCCGATTCCTGCACGGGACCGCCTGGACCTTCTTCAGCGTCTCGAATCACAGCCTGGTGGCGAAGCTCGCACCGGCCGACCGACGCGGGGAGGCATCGGGCCTGTTCATGACGATGTACGCACTAGCGGGGCTGATCGGCCCGGCGCTCGGGGTCGCGCTCTACACAATGAGCGGGGAGGTGGCACCGGTCCTGGTGGGCGTGCTTGTCGGCTCGGGTGCGATCCTCGTGGCAATACGCATCGAGGTGCCCGAATCGAACCGGCAGCCCGATTCTGCGCCAAGAGCAGGCGGAGGGCCCAGCTTCCTGGCCCGATTCGTCGAGCCGTCGGCGCTTCCGTGGACGCTGATGCTCGTGACGTCCTACTCGGCGATGTCGATCTTCGCGGTCTTCCCACCGGTCTACGCGCTATCGGTAAACGCACCGGTAGAGCTGCTCGTCCCCTACTTTGCGATCTTCGGGCTCGCCCAGGCGATCGCGCAGCCAATGGCCGGCCCGCTGGCCGACCGCCTGGGCCGGCGGCGATCGATGATCATCGGCTGCACCGTTGCCGCGGCCGGCCTGATCGTGGCCATTGTGCCGTCGTTTGCGACGTTCACGCTGGCCGGGTTCGTCTTCGGCTTGACACAGGCGCTGGTCAACCCAACCATCAGCGCGCTCACGATGGAGCGGGCACCGCGCCACCGAATCGGGACCGCCATGGCCACGTACTCGATGGGGTACCAGGTTGGCATCGGGCTGAGCAGCCTCCTCTGGGGAGCCATGATCACGCTGGTGGACTTCTCCTGGGTGTTCGTGGTGGCCGCCGGGTTTCAGCTGCTGACGGTCGGCCTGACTCTCAAGCTACTGCCCGGACGCCCTGTGCAGTCGGTCGCCGCTCCGTGATCGGGGGCAGCCAAGGCGCGCCCTTCGCCCGGGGATCCCTCCTCACCTGGTCGTTCAAGCTGATCCTCGCGATCAGCTTCCTCGCATTCGGGATGGAGGCGATCGTCCGGGCGATCGTCCCGCTGGTCGTGCTGGAGCGCGGCGGCGATGCCGTGACCGTGGGCCTGGTGGCCACCGCCTACTCGATCCCCTCGCTCCTGTTCCGGCCGTTGGTCGGGAGCCTGATCGACACGTGGCGCCACCGCCTGCTGCTTCGCGGCGGGATGCTCTCCTCAGCGATCATCCCGGCGTTCCTGCTCCTTCCCGACATCGTCACCATCGCCGTGGTCCGGTTCCTCACCGGGATCGGATGGGGCTTCTTCAGCGTCTCGAACCACAGCCTGATGGCGAAGCTGGCGCCAGCGCACCGCCGGGCGGAGGCGTCGGGTATCTTCATGTCGATGCCGGCACTGGGCCAGCTGCTGCTTCCAGGGATCGCGGTGGCCCTGTACACCCTGACCGGCGGGCCGGCCGTGCCGATCCTCGTGGCGGTGCTGCTCGGCCTGGGAGCCTGGCTGATCACGCTCCGGGTTGACGTGCCGGCTCCGGCGCCGACGCCGGCCTCGGCACCTGGCGATGAGAAGCTCACCCTCATCCAGCGCCTCGTCGAGCCGTCCGCCGTGACCGCCACCGGGCTGCTGGTGGTGTCGTTCTCGTCGTGGTCGATCTTCACCGTCTTCCCACCCGTCTACGCCCAGCACGTGGGTGCGCCGGTCGAGGTCCTGATCATCTACTACCCGATCTTCGGCCTGGCCCAGACGATCTCGCAGCCCTTCTTCGGCCGCTTCGCCGACGCGATGGGCCGCATGCGGTCGATGCTCCTGGGCTCCGTGCTGGGGCTGGCGGGCCTGCTCGTCGCATTGGTACCTATGGAGCTCGTCCCGCCGATGGTGACGTTCTCGATCGGCGCGTTCCTGTATGGGCTAAGCCAGTCGCTGATCAACCCGACCATCAGCGCGCTGGTGATGGAGCGGGCGCCGAAGCACCGCATGGGTTCAGCGATGGCGACCTATTCGATTGGCTACCAGTTGGCCACCGGGATCAGCAGCATCGCCTGGGGGGCGATCATCACGAGCTTCGGGTTCACCTGGCTGTTCGTGGTAGCGGCCGCCATGCAAATCCTGACGATGGTGCTCAGCCGGCGCATCCTGGCACCTGGCCGGTGGTTGGAGCCGACGGGCTGAACCGCGAGGCCGCCCCGCCAGGCGCAGCACACGGCCGCCCCCCGGGGTCTACCCTCGCGGATCCTTCGCGCTCGGGTCCAGGATCCAGCCCCAGTGCTCCTGGCTGGCTCGCATCATGTCGGCGGTCACCACCGGGTCCGCGAACCGCTCGCGCCACTCCCACGGGATGGTGGCGTCGATGAGCATGCGCGAGTTGAACTGGCGATGGTCGGGATGGGTGGCCGGGTCAAGCGGACCGCTCCATGCGCGCTTGATGATGGTGATGTCCCGGGCGGGATCACAGCGCGTCATCACGGCCCACAGCACATCGTTCTGGCTGTAGATGTCGATGTCGGGGTCCACCACGACCACGATCTTCGCGATGTAGGCGGCGGCCCCGACCTGGCCGCCCGCGACCAGGGCCTGTGTTGCGTGGCCGGGATAGGCCTGGTCCACGGCGATCACGGTCATCAGTCGCTCGGCCGCCTCTGGTGGGCACCAGGCGCCGGCGATCCGGGGCACCCCGGCACCTCGGAGCTGCGCCTCGACCATCGCCGAGCGCAAGTAGGCCAGGGCGCGGTTGTCCTCGTGCGGCGGCTTGCCCTGGGGGCAGCCCAGGATGATCGGCTCGTTGCGGTGATAGATCGCCTTGACGTGGACGACAGGCGTGCGCGCCTCACCCGACGCGTAGTAGCCAGTGAACTCGCCGTACGGCCCTTCGGGATGGAGCTCGCCCGGATACATGAAGCCCTCGATGGCAATCTCGGCGGTGGCCGGGAACGGGATCCCGGTGTGCAGCCCGCGAACGATCTCGATCGCCTTGCCGCGCACGCCGCCCGCCCATGCCAGCTCATCCAGCTGAAAGGGCAGGGAGCTGGCTGCCCCAATGAAGAGCAGTGGGTCGGCGCCAACCACCACCACCACGGGGCACGGCTCGCCCTTGTCGAACCATGCTTCGCGGATCAGCTTGCCATGCTTGCCGGGGCTGATGTACAGGCCCATCGTGGTCGGGCTGAAGATCTCGTTTCGGTAGGTTCCGACGTTGACCCAGTCCGTCCCCGGGTCCTTGAGGATGTTCAGGCTGGCCGTCCCAATGTACCTGCCGCCGTCCTGGGGGTGCCAGATTGGGGCCGGAAACGCGGTCAGGTCGACGGCATCGCCCTCGAGGATGTTCTCGAAGATCGGCCCGGTCGCGACCTCAACCGGCGGGATCGGCGCCATTCCATCCAGCACGCCCCGCCAGAATCCCATCAGGCCGTCGTGGTTGGCCTGCTCATCGGGCAGGCCAAGTGTGATGGCCTGGCGGACCTGGGTTCCATTGCAGTTGATGAGCACCCGGTGCCCTGACGGGTAGCCGGGGATGTCATCGAAGAGCACACAGGGGCTACCGTCGGTGTGATCCAGCATCTCCGCGATGGCGCCGATGTCCGCCTGCCAGCTGGCGCCGCGGACCACGCGCAGCTGCCCGGCGGCGGTGGCCCGCTCGATCCACTCGCGTGAGTCAGCCCAAGGTTCGGGCCGGGGCGGGGCGGCGCCGGCCGGGGCAGGGGCGGTGCTGGCGTGCGCGGTGGCCGGGGCGGTCCGCGGCCGAGTCGTCGACGTCGTCACCAGCTCCTCCCGAATGGTCCGCCAACTCGACTTCGTTCTGGCGGCAGCGTACCGCATGGTGTCGGTCGCGGTCGCCCCTGCCTTCCGAGTGTCGAGCGCGACTCCAGACTCAGGAGATCGACCGGCAGAACGCCCGCACAGCCGAATTGAAGGGCCCCGGTCGTTCGAGGTTGCTGGCCGTGACCCGCTCCACGGATCACGGCCAGCCTGGCATCGGGGATCGCGTCGCGAATCTGGTGCGCGATCACAATCGGAGCGCGCACGTCCCGGTCGCCCCAGACCAGCAGCGTCGGAACGTGGATCGTCGGGCTGAGTTCGGGGGGCCGGCGAACACCCCTGGGTGCGACGTCCCTTGGGCCTCGGCCCCGTGGCCATCGCCCGTACAATCGGCCGGATGCCAGCGTCTCAGCCCGTTCCCGGCACCCTCGGCATGATCGATGCCCGCGAGCGGGTCACCGGCCGGATCCCGTACACGATCGACGTCAGCCTGCCGGGCATGGTCCACGCCCGGCTCCTGCGGAGCACCGAAGCGCACGCCCGCCTGGTTCGGGTTGACGTCTCCCGCGCCCGCGCGCTCAAGGGCGTGGCGGCGGTGATCACGTCCGCGGACCTGGTCGGCCGGCCCGACCTGTTCCCCTACATGGGCCCCGTCTACCGCGACCAGCCGATCCTTGCGATCGAGCGCGTCCGGTACTCCGGCGAGCCGATTGCCGCGGTGGCCGCGGTGGACCTCGACACGGCGCAGGCGGCCCTTGACCTGATCGAGGTGGACTACGAGCCGCTGCCGGCTGTCTTCGATGCAGTCGAGGCCCTCGAGCCCGGTGCGCCCATTCTCCACGCGGGTCCGCCGCGCACCGGCCCCACCTACGCCGACATCATCGTCCGGTCGGGCGAGGGCACCAACGTGTGCAACTACTTCGTGCTTCGCAAGGGTGATGTCGAGGCCGGCTTCGCCGGGGCCGACCACGTCTTCGAGGACGAGTTCACCTGCCCGCCGGCGCAGGCGATGCCGATGGAGACCCACTGCTGCGTGGCCGATGTCCAGACCACCGGGATCAGGATCTGGTCCTCGAGCCAGACGCCGTTCGCTGTCCGCGCCACCATCGGCGAGATCCTGCCACGATACTTGGGGCGGATCCGGGTGATCGTGCCGACGCTGGGCGGCGGCTACGGCGCGAAGGCGTACCCGAAGGTCGAGCCGGTGACCGTGCTGCTCTCGCTCGTCGCCGGGCGGCCGGTCCGGCTCCACCTGACGCGTGCCGAGGAGTTCGTCACAGTCACCAAGCACGGCGTCCGGATCCGGATGACGACCGGGCTCCGCGCGGGCGGGACGATCGTGGCCCGCAAGACCACCTGCTGGTTCAACACGGGGGCCTACGCCGACATCGGGCCGCGACTGATCAAGAACGGCGGGATCGGGACAGGGGGGCCGCACCACATCCCCAACGTCTGGGTCGACTCGTACGCGATCTACACGAACCTGCCCCCCGCCGGGGCGTACCGCGGCTACGGGATCAACCAGGCGGCGTGGGCGTACGAGACACAGATGGACATGATCGCGGAGCGCCTGGGGATGGACCCGCTGGAGCTCCGGATGCGCAACCTGCTCGTTGACGGCCAGACCTCGATGGTGGGGACGCCGGCCCACGACCTCCATTTCCGGGAGCTGCTGGCCGGGGTGGCGGGGCGCATCGGCTGGGGATCCGAATCCGCGCCGGCGCCCGCCGGCCGGAAGGCCCGCGGCAAGGGTCTGTCCGTGATCATCAAGGGCACCATCACCCCGTCCACGTCCACTGCCGGCGCGCGCCTGGACCAGGACGGCAGCCTGCACGTCCTGACCAGCTCGGTGGAGATGGGGCAGGGCGTCCGGACGTTGCTGGCGCGGATCGCCGGGGGGCGGCTGGGCCTGGCGCCGGAGCGCGTCTCCGTGACCACCCCCGACACCGACGCCACGCCCTACGACCAGGTGACCGGCTCCAGCCGCTCCTCGCACATGATGGGGACCGCCGTTGAGCGGGCCGTGGACCGCATTCGCGAGCAACTCCTGGAGGCGGCGGCGGCGAAGTTCGAGATCTCGCCGGCCGACCTCGAGCTGGCGGACGGAAGCGTCCGCGTCAAGGGCTCGCCAGGGCGCGCCATCGCCTTTCCGGAGCTGCTGTCCTGGGCACGGCTGGGCAGCCTCCAGGGCGAGGGCACCTACCAGACCGAGGGGACGCTGGACCCCCAGACGGGCCAGGGGATCTCCAGCCTCCACTGGCACCAGGCCGCCGGGGCCGCCGAGGTTGAGGTGGACCTCGACACCGGGCGCGTGGAGGTGCTCCGCTACGAGGCGGCGGTCTACGCCGGTCGGGCGATCAATCCCGTCCAGTGCCAGCTCCAGGCCGAGGGCAACGTCGCCTTCGGGGTGGGCCAGGCGCTGTTCGAGGAGATGGCCTTCGATGCCGGCCAGCTCCAGAACGGCTCGCTCGCCGACTACATGGTGGCCTACCCGGCCGACATGCCAGCCGAGCTGGGCGTGACGACCCTCGAGAACTGGGCGCTCGGCGAGATCCACGGGATCGGCGAGACGGGGCTCCCGCCTGTCGCGCCGGCCATCGGCAACGCCATCGCCCAGGCCACCGGGATCCGGATCACGGACCTGCCGATAACGCCGGAGAGGATCCTGCGTGCCCTTCGCGAGAAGCACGCCCAGCGCCAGCCGGAGGGAGATTGCTGATGGGCTCGACGGTTGGGATCCCGGACGCGGTTGTCGTCGCCGCGATCGCCTATGCCCTGGCCACCGCGCTGGTCGTCGGCTTTCAGGTCGCTCTCGCGCTCGGAGCGCCCTGGGGCGAGCTCGCCATGGGCGGCGCCTTTCCCGGCCGGTTTCCGCCGGCGATGCGGGTGGCGGCCGTGGTCCAGGGGGCGCTGCTGGCCGC
>SHYV01000184.1 GCA_009692605.1 Myxococcales bacterium | reverse complement strand
GGCGTGGAGGGACTCCGCCTCGCCGATCAGCTTGTCGAGGGCAGCGAGGTCGCGGCTCACGCGGGATCGGCCGGCGAAGTTGGCGCGGTAGCGGGTGTGGATGGAGTCGGCTTGAGCGGTCTGGGCTTCGAGGGACATTCGTGTTCCGAGAGAGGCCGCCGTTGTAATTAGAAACGGAGCGCCGCGGGGCAATCTGCCGCGTCAGATTGTGCCACGACCGCGCTTGCTCTCCGGGAGGGGTGACGCTACGGGCGCCCGATGTACGATTCGATCGATGGTGTGTGCGAGATCACGATGTTCGGGCCGTCCCCGGGGGCTGGCTCGGCCCGCGATTCGGCGACTACGCCACCCGTGCTGGTGATCGAGATCCCGCACGGGGCGACTCGTACAGCGGAATACCGCGCGTTGCGTGCGATGCTGAACGGTGAAATCGCCTCGAATTTGGTGGACTTCTTTCACGTGAACACCGATGTGGGCGCGCCGGAGTTGGGCGCGGCGGTGGCGGAAGCCTTCGCCGCGGCGAACCCGGGCGAACGGGTATGCCTTGTCCGATGCCGCATCCCGCGCACCTTCATCGACTGCAACCGCGTGATCGATGTGGCGCCGGAATTCTACAAGGAGGGCAGGGTCACGCCCGGCGTGCCCCCGTGGATCCGCGACCCAGGTGACCTCGCGCTCTTAAGAGGGCTCCACGGTCGCTACGCTCAGGCCAGCGCCGCGATCATCGACGCGACGTGCGCTGCGGGCGGGCGCGCCTTGTTCCTCCACACCTACGCCCCGCGCTCTGTAGATGTGGAGGTGAATGACGACATCGTCGCGAACCTCCACCACGCCTACCTGCCCGATGTAGAGCCGACCTGGCCGCTGCGGGCTGAGGTGGACATCATCGGCCGCGGGCTGGACGGCACCCTGCACGTGGGTGTTGAGCTGCTGGCCGCGCTGGTCGAGGGCTATGGGCGGCTCGGGATCACGGTCGCGGATGGCCAAACCTACCCGATGCACCCGAGCACGCTCGCTTACCACCACACGGTGCGTCACCCCGGGCGCACGGTGTGTGTTGAGGTTCGCCGGGACCTCCTGGCCGATCCGTTCACCCCGTTCGAGGAGATGCGCATCTCCGCTCCGCAGGCCATCCGGCTGGCTGCCCCGCTCGCCGCTGCCCTCGCCGTTACAATCGCCCCCGTTACAGTCGCCCCCGTTACAGTCGCCCCCGTTACAGTCGCCCCCGTTACAGTCGCCCCCGTTACAATCGTCCGCGTGTAAATCATCTCACGCTGTTACGAATTGCGGGAGGAGGGTTGTTGGGTCAGGCCTCGGTGACGGTGACGGTGACCGCCGTCTGTACCGGGGGATCGAGGGGGTCGCCCTCTGCGGTGTAGAGCTCGGCCGAGATCGTGTGTTCTCCAGCGTCGGCGATGTTGATGTTGTCCGTCAGAACGCTGGTGGTCTCGGTCATCTGGTAGCCCTGCGTGGCGTACTGGACGACGATGTAGCCGTCGTAGAATTCGGTGTGCTCGCCCGGGTCCACGAGCGGGAAGTTGGTGACCTCGAAGACGACGTCCAGCGGCCCGGCCGCGACGGTGGCGCCGTCTTCAGGAGACGTGATCCGAAGGGTGGGCGCGTCGGGGTCGATGGCGCTGTCGTCCGCGTTCCCGGCGCAGGCCGCCAGGCTGAAGAGCAGGTGGAGCATCGTGTTTACCCCGCGACCGTGAATACGAACGGCATGGCGTACACCAGGCTTGGGTCGGCCGAGCGGGTGTATTGGATCCACATCTTGTAGGTGCCCGCGGCTGGAAAGGTGAAGACGAAGGGGATGGGGGCGCTGCCGTCGTAGAGGTGGGGCATGTCCATGGTCGGGGTCATGCCGCCCATGTCCGGAAACCAGGCATGGGTGTGGCTGCCCCACGTGGTCGCGGCGTCAACGACCACACAGTGGGCGTCGGCTCCGAGCCAGGGGGTGACGTCGTCGATGGCGGTGCCGTCCGCGAGGGTGAGCGCCACCTCCCAGCCGGCCTCGTAGGTAGCGATGGCGGGTGCCGTCCAGACGATCGTGGCGGTCATCCCGTCGGCGGTGGCGGTGGTGTTCGGGACGAGGTCGGGGCTCGCCGCCTGTGCAGGCTCCCCGGTGACGGTCAGATCGTCGTCGGTCTGCAGCCACTGGTCCTTCGCGGCGTAGTCGAACATGGTGAAGTACCGGCCAGACAGCGGGAGCGTGAGGGGGAAGGAGAACGTGGCGGTGCGGAGGTTGTCGGAGGTGACCTCGACGAAATCCTCCTGATGGGTGTGGGTGAACGAGCTGAGGTCCGAGCTGACGAAGATGCTGTGGACGAAGCGATCGTGGTTCTGCTGGAGGTTGCCGACCGCGCATCCGTCCTGATCGACGACCTGCTGGGTGTACTGCGCCTCTGCGCCGGCCGACATCGGCGAGGGGTCTGTGCTCCAGAGCACGTCGTAGGCGGTGGCGTCGCACGGCGCGCTGTCGCCGATCGGGGGGCCGGAGTCGCCGGGCGAGCCGGTGCAGCCGCCGAAGAGCAGGGGGCCAGCCAGGAGCAGGCCGGCGAGGACCGGGCCGGCGAGGACCGGGCCGGCGTGGGCAGTGACGGGCGAATGGGTGAGCAAGCGGACAAGCTATCCCCCCGTCGGGATACGGCCCGGCGCCCGTGACTCCTCCGATCAACGAGCGCCTGATTCTGCTGTTGGTCGGCGCCGTCCAGTTCGTGAACATCCTCGACTTCATGATGGTCATGCCGCTGGGGCCGGACTTTTCGCAGTCCCTGGGCATCCCGCTGTCTGACCTCGGGCTCGTCGCAGGGAGCTACACGGCGTCCGCCGCGGTGTCCGGGATCATCGCTTCGTTTTTTCTCGACCGGTTCGACCGCCGGCTCGCGCTCGCGCTGGCGATGTGCGGGCTGGTGGTGGGCACCATTTTCGGTGGCTTTGCGGTTGACTTTCGAAGCATGGTAGCCGCCCGGGTCATCGCGGGGGCGTTCGGAGGGCCGGCGTCGTCCATCGCGATCGCGATCGTAGCGGACGTCGTCCCTGCCGAGCGGCGGGGGGTGGCGATGGGGAAGGTGATGGGCGCCTTCTCGGTGGCGTCGGTCGTCGGCGTGCCGTTGGGGCTTGAGATCGGGCGCCTCGGAGGTTGGCGGCTGCCGTTCTTCTCCGTGGCTGGGATGGGCGCGGTGATTGGCTTGTCGGCGGTGTGGGCGATGCCCCCGATCCGTGCCCATCTGGACGCGCCGCAACGGAGCGGGCTGACATCGGTCGTTTCCTTGCTGCGCCAGCCGGTCGTGTGGCTGTCGTTGGCGTGCACGGCGACCGTCACCGCAGCGGCGTTCATCCTCTTCCCCAGCCTGACAGCGTGGGTGCAGTACAACGTCCACACCCCGAGGGAGCACCTTGGGATGCTGTACATGGTCGGCGGTGGGTGCAGCTTTTTCTCGATGCAGCTCGTCGGGCGGCTGACGGACCGGCTCGGCGGCGTTCTGGTGGCGCTGGTCGCGAGCCTGCTCTTCGTCGCGAACCACGTGCTGGCGTTCTTCACGGCGACGCCGCTGCTTCCGGTCATCGTGATCTTCGTGATCATGATGGTCTCCAACTCCTCGCGAAACGTGGTCTTGAACACCGTGTCCTCGCGGGTCCCGGCGCCTGCCGAGCGAGCCCGTTTCCTGTCCCTGCAATCGGCCGCCCAACACTCCGCTGCGGCGCTCGCGGCCATGGGGTCGTCCTTGCTGCTCGTCGAGCTGCCCGACCGCCGGCTCGACGGCATGGCGAGCGTCGCCGCGGTGTCGTGCCTCCTCGCCCTGATGCTCCCGCTGCTGTTGCGGCTTGTGGAGCGGCGCCTCCGCGCTTGACCCAAAGTGGGTAGGAACCGCGGAGGGGGGATCCTACCCACTTTGGAAGGTTGGAAATTAGTCGTCGCCGAGCCGGTCGAGGATCTCCTGCACGGCGCGCTCGCCAGTCTCGAGCGCGCCGTGGACAGTGCCGTACATGCCGGTGCGATGCGTCGCCTCCCCGGCGAAGTGGACCCTGCCCTCCACCCTCGCGAGATCGGCCCGCAGCTCGGTTGAGCCGGGGGAGGGGAAGCTGTAGGAGCCGAGGATGAACGGCTCCTGAGTCCAGTCCTGCAGGAGCCCAGCGACGAACGCCCGGGTGGCGGCACCCTCGAAGATCAGGTCCAGATCCGCAAGGATGAGGTCGATGGCCGCATCAGCTCCCCCGGCGAGCGCGACGGCTGACAGCGCGTCCGCCTTCGCTCCCATCACGAACGCGGTGAGCTCGAGCGGGTTCCCGGAGCGGCCGAGGCCGGGAGCCCAGACCTCCGGGGCGTGCTCAGCTCCGTACAGCGAGCCGAGGTCGTCCGGCCAGAAGCGCTCGGAGAACGTGACGATGATCTTCATTCCGCTGCCGAAGCCCACTGCCGAGATCGCCGATTGTTTGGCGTCGGAGAGCGGGGGGTCGAAGGTGATCTTCCCGGCCTTCAGCACGCCAAGCGGGACGGTGACGATCGCGTAGTCGGCCGAGACGCTGCTGCCATCCGCGAGGGTGGCGTTGACGCTGCCGTCGCTGTATTGAAGCGAGGTGACCGCCGCGCCGAGCTGCACCTGCTCACGGGAGTCGGGGCAGGCAAGCTCGATGAGCGAGAGCATCGATGCGTCCGCGAGCGCGTAGTTGGCGGAGCCCGAGGTCCACTCTGCGTCGCCCTCAGCGAGTGAGCGGGCGCCGACGTGGTCGTTGTCGCTGCCATACTCGTTGCCCACCTGCGCCTCGACCAGAAATCGCGCGCGGTCGGCGATCCCGACGGCATCGAGCCGCGCGCTGACCGTCACGTCGTCGCCGTCCCAGTCGGTGAGGTCGTCGATGAACCGCGCCGCCGCCGCCAGCACGTCGTCGGTCTCGAGGACCGATTCGTCACGCAGCGCGACGGTGCCATCGCCGTCGGCCATCCAAAAGTGGTCTTCCGTCGCAGCTTCCACGAACTTGGCGTTCGCGTCCTGACACATTGAGTACAGCACGCTGTCCGCCCCGTGGACCTCCTCGGCGCCAAGCTCTACGGGGTAGTCGGCGAGCGAGGTGTTGGCGAGGATGCGCCCCCCGTAGCGGTCCGACGCTTCGAGGAACGTCACGCGGAAGCCTTTGTTGATCAGCAGTTGTGTGGCCCAGAGCCCGGCTGCGCCCGCGCCGATCACGACGACGTGGGTGTTTTTGCCGGGGTTGCAGCCCGCGAGGAGCGGCGCCGCTGTCGCCAACGCTGCCAGGAGCGTTCGGCGGGGTAGACCAGCAGAGTTACGGCGCAACGGCGCCACCGGTCTTCCAACCGTCTTTTGCGGTCCAGTCTGCGCGGTAGATCGAGGCGATCACGCTGGCACCTCCGGCCCCACTGTCGTCGGCACCAGCGCTTGCTGGGTTCCACATCCGGAAGTCCAGACCCATGGTGTCGCCCGCTACGCTCACGCTCCACCACCCCGCGATCGGGAAGCCGCGCGACTCGTATTCGCCGACAAACCCCTCGTAGCTCCCGCGCGCCTTTGCGTGGTCGATGAGGGTCTCGGCTAACCCGAGGGCATCGACCGTACGGTCGAAGCTCTTGATCAGCTGCAGGTCGAAGAGGCTCTCAAGCTTGAGCTCCGGGGTGGTCCGCCAGCGGGCGAGCGTGGCGGCCGGGGCTCCGGAGGAGACGTTGATGTACGCCTCGCCGAGGCGCCCACCGGGCAGGAAGATCTCGTTTGTCCCGGAATTTCCTGAGAATACCGCGACGATGGCGTTGAGGTTGGTGCTCTGCTCCACGGTGTCCATCAGCTCGCCGGGGCCGCCGCCGTCGTCGTCGGTCGCGCCCTTTGCGAGCGACATCTTGGGCCGGTTCATGAAGACCAGCACGTGGTCCACCTTCCCCTTCATCGCGCCATCGATCCAGGCGACCTGCTCCTCCCAGCGCGATCCCAGCGTCGCCTTGTCGGCGTCGAGCACAACAAACCGCCAGGTCTTGCCGTCCGCGGCCACGTCGTAGCGGTACCAGCTCGCCACCCGATTGGCGCCGATGTTCGCGCCGACTCCAGGAAAAGACGCTCCGAACCCGGTCAGCCACTCATCTCCAGTCCGGTCGGTGACGCCGCAGACGGGGACGCTCTTGATCCGCGAACCGCCGGTCTCGGAGATCTCAGAGCCCGCCAGCACCGGCATCCAGTTCCGGCTGAACCCCTTCCATTCGCCGGTCGTGCTCCCCGCGACCATGTTCCCGAGCAGGACGGCGAACTTGAGCCGCAGGGCGTCTACGTTCGCGGAGATGTCCGCCACGATCGCCTCTTCCGCACCTTCGATGCTCGTGCGACCGGTGACCTTGTCTGCGGGTACACCGGGTCGGGTGTCTCCCACCACGGCGAAGTGGACCGCCCCGACGCTGGTCTTCACGGCACCATCGGTAGCGTACAAGTCTTGCGTGGGGAGCGCAGCCGCCTTGGGCGCGGCCTCGGCGGGCGAGCCGGTGTGGGTCAGCGCGGCGAGCACGGAGGCGCACAGCGCGAAGCCCCCGACGGCGAGCCAACGGACTGTGGGCCCGGGGGGTGTGGGCCGCGTATGGGTGGGCCCGGGGGGTGTGGGCCGTGTGGGCGTTGGCCGGGAGAGCAGGCGCATCAGTGAGGTCCGGAAAGCGGGGCTACTATTCAGAAGCCGCGCGGGATGCGGCGGCGCGCGGGCTACCTTCGAGCGGTTCTCTGGCAGGTACGCCTGTTCAGCACGGTGGGCGTGGGTTACCCTCGGCCGGTGAGCACCGCCACGCCGCCCCCCGTCTCGTCGCCTGTTTTGTCGGCTGCCACCGGGCTTGCCGGCGGTGCGCGGGTGCTCGGCATCGACCCCGGCAGTCGGCACACCGGGTGGGCGGTCGTCCTGCGTGTCGGCGGGCGCTTTCAGCTCGCTGGGGCCGGCGTCATCGACACCGAGCCCAAGGCTCCAATGGCGATGCGGCTGGCGCACATCCTGCGCGGCCTTCGGGGGGTGATCGCGGTGCAGCAGCCCACCGTCGCCGCGATCGAGGTGATCTTCGCCCACCGGTCTGAGGTCTCGGCGCTCACGCTTGGGCAGGCGAGGGGAGTGGCGCTCGCTGCGGCGGGAGACGCTGGCCTCGACGTGCACGAATACAACGCGTCCACCATCAAGCTCTCGGTCGGCGGGAGTGGAAAGGCGGATAAGGCGCAGATCGAGAGGATGGTGGGGATGCTGCTTGGACAGAGTGCGGGGACGACCAGCGCGGACGCGCTTGACGCCTGCGCGATCGCCATGACCCACCACCTCCATGCTGGGCGCGTCGCGGCTACGGCGCAGTTGCCCACCGCCGGGAGGGCGCCCCGCGTGCGCAAATTGGACCCGCGCCTGCCCGCCTCCTGGGGGATCAGGCTGCCTGTCGTCAAGCCCGGGGCCGCACGATGATCGCGCGGCTGGTCGGCACCGTGGCAGACGTGAGCGGCGACGATGTGGTGCTGGACGTAAACGGAGTCGGCTACGCAGTAGGCGTGCCCTTGCGGAACGCGCAGGAGCTCAAGGAGGGGGATGCGTGCACGGTCTGGGTCCACACGGTGGTCCGGGAGGACGCGCTCCTGCTGTACGGCTTCCTGTCGCGTGAGGACAAGGCGGTCTTTGAGCAGCTCATCGGCGTGAGCGGGATCGGGCCGAGGGTCGGGCTCAACGCGCTCGGGAAGTTCACCGCCCAGGCGCTCGCGCTGGCCATCGAGTCGAACGATCTGCGGTCGTTGGCGTCGATCCCGGCGGTTGGCAAGAAGACGGCAGAGCGAATCGTGCTTGAGCTCCGGGGCAAGCTCTGCGTGGCGCCGGTCGCGCAGTCAGGGGTTGCCTCACCGGCAGCGCCGGTGCGCACAGTCGACGACACCTTCGCCATCGCCCTCGCCCAGCTTGGGTACAAGCGCACCGAAATCGACATGGCGGCCGCGCGACTCAAGGCCGATGGGCTGGATGACAAGCCGATCGGAGAGCGGATCACCGCGGCCCTGCGGGTGTTGAGCGGTTCGGCGTATGCTCGCCCGGCCAGGACGCCCTGATGGCCCGAAACCCGGACACCGATCCGATCGCCCAAGCCGAGGAGCAGGACCCCGCCCTGCGGCCCAAGCGTTTTGAGGACTACACCGGTCAGGAGCGAGTCAAGGACAACCTTCGCGTGTACGTCCGTGCGGCGCTGCAACGGGGCGAGGCGCTGGACCACGTGCTGCTGTCTGGTCCGCCGGGGCTCGGCAAAACGTCGCTCGCGCACATCATCGCCGAGGAGCTCGGGACCACCATCCGGGTGGCGTCCGGGCCAACCCTCGACAGAGGGGGTGACCTCGCGGGGATCCTCACGCAGCTCCAGCCGCGCGAGGTGCTGTTCATCGATGAGATCCACCGCATGAACCGGGCGGTGGAGGAGATCCTGTATCCGGCGATGGAGGACTACCAGATCGACCTCCTCATGGGCTCTGGGCCCGGTGCACACTCGGTGCGCTTGCAGTTGGAGCGGTTCACGCTGATCGGGGCCACCACCCGGTCCGGGATGCTGACCAACCCGCTCCGGGCGCGTTTTGGGATCCACGCGGTGCTGGACTTCTACACGCCGGCCGAGCTGCTGCTGATCATCCGGAGGTCGGCGGATTGCATGGCGCTGGACATGGAGGACGGGGCCGCCGTCGAGCTCGCGAGCCGCGCTCGGGGAACACCCCGCATCGCCAACCGGCTGCTCCGCAGGATCCGCGACTTCGCGCAGGTGGAGACTGGGGGCAGGATCGACCTGACGCTGACGCGCCGCGCGCTGGAGCGGCTCGAGGTGGATGCGCGTGGGCTGGACGCGATGGACCGGAAGATCTTGTTGGCGATTGGACGGCGGTTTGACGGTGGGCCTGTGGGGCTCTCAAACCTCGCCGCGGCGATCGGAGAGGAGCAGGACACCATCGAAGAGGTCTACGAGCCGTTCCTGATCCGCGAGGGGCTCCTGCAGCGCACGCCTCAGGGGCGGACGCTGACCTCTTCCGGCTGGGGGGTGATCGGCCTCGCCCGCCCGGGGACGCTGTTCTGAGCGGCGCCGCCGCGCTCCCAGGGTGGAAAAACACCCTCCGAGGACACGGAGATGCAGGTATACACAATGCGATGCGGCAACATTCCATCGCGCGCTCGTTTCTCGTCCGCGGGATCGGCCTTCACACCGGCGCCCCTGCGGCGGTTCGCGTCGATCCGGGCCCCCCCGACTCCGGCCGGATTTTCGTTGTTGAAGGGGTCGAAATTCCAGCGCTTTTGGAGGCCGTGGTGGACACCCGGCTCGCGACCACGCTGGGACGGGGCCTCGCCCGGATCACCATGGTCGAGCACCTGCTCGCCGCGATGCACGCGGCCGGGGTGGACAACGCCCGGATCACGGTGGATGGCGCGGAGGTGCCGGTGCTCGATGGGTCGGCGAGCGTATGGGTCGCCGCGATCCGAAATGCGGGGCTTCGCGCCCAGGCTGCGGTGTGTAGGCCGCTCACCGTCAGGCGTCCGTTGCGCGTGGAGCACGGCGATTCTTGGGCCGAGCTGCTGCCCGCCGGGGGCTTCGAGGTGGACGTCACGGTTGACTTCCCGCATCCCCACATCGGCCGCCAGAGCTGGAGCGGCCCGGTCACCGGCGAGCACTTCCACCAGCTCGCGGCGGCCCGCACGTTCGGGTTTCGGGAGGATGCGGAGCGGCTCTGGGCCAGCGGGCTCGCGCGCGGGGCTTCGCTCGACAACACCGTGGTCTACGACTTGAACGGTGTCCTGAACCCGGGCGGGCTGCGGGGCCATGACGAGGCGGTGCGGCACAAGGCGCTCGACGCTGTGGGCGACGCCGCCCTGCTCGGCGCGCCGATCTTCGGGCGGCTGCGCGCGTACAAGGCGGGTCATGCGCTGCACCGTCGGCTGTTCGAGGCCTATAGGGCGGGGGCGTAGCGCAGCGCGATAGGTTCTTCCCCCACTCCGGAACCTCAACGATGCTCCCGCCTACCGTGCGCTCTGCTGCTTTGTCTGCCGTGCCTGTCGCCGCCAGCGCCCCGTTGGTGCTGCTCGCCGTGCTCGGCTCCTTGCTGTCGGCTGGCTGCAATCAAAAGGGCGCTGACAGTGCCGGCGTGGTCCCCGACGCCGACGCCGACGCCGACGCCGACACCGACGCCGACACCGACGCCGACACCGACACCGACACCGACACCGACACCGACACCGACGCCGACACCGACACCGGCACCGACACGGGCACCGCGCCGGACCCGACCACGGTAGGCTGCACCGCCCTCGTCGACGCCTCCACGGCGTTCCTCGCAAGCCTGGACGCCGACCAGTTGGCCACTGTCGAGTTCGAGCTATCGGAGATCA
>SHYV01000183.1 GCA_009692605.1 Myxococcales bacterium | reverse complement strand
CATCTCGACGGCGCGGCCGCTCGGGCTCGGATCGAGGTCTACCTCGGTTTCGACGTGGTGACGGTGACACCCGCACTCTTGCTCGCGGCTGTGGACCTCAACCGACTCGACTCGGTTTCCTTCTGGGACGCGCTCGTCATCCGCGCCGCGGAGCACGCCGGCTGTGACACGCTGTTCTCCGAGGATCTCCAGGCGGGTAGGCGGTTCGGTTCCGTGCGCGTCGTCAACCCGTTCGCCTGAGGGCCGTGCTCCGCACCCTCGGCCTCCCCACCCGCTCGCACTTCCACCAGCCACAGTTTCGCGCGATCGCCGCCGCCTCGCCGGCATCGATCCCGGCGAGTAGATCAACCGCCCGTTCTGGAGCTGCGACGTCGGGCACAACGCGCAGTCAGGCCGCTGCTCGCACGGCGCCCACGCCCGGCGCGTCCGGGCGAGCCTCGACGATCTCGTCCCACACCGTCTGCGGCACGACAACCTCGACGTACAGCTCGCACAGCAGGTCGAGTCGCCCGACGCGCGCAAGGTAAAGCAGCGGCGTGGTGTCGGAGACAACGAGCATCGCCGCCTGCGTCAGGTACGGCGGGCGGCGATGTCGGCGAGCTCGCGGGCAAAGTCGTCGGTGTCGTAGTTCATCGTCGCCACGCCATGCGCTGCGGCGAACTCCAGAAACGAGATGCGCCGCATTCCCAAGAGGTTCGCCGCTCGCCCGGAGGAGATGTCGCCGCGCCGGAAAGCCTCCAGCACCGCCAGCCGTGACACATCCACCGCAACGTCGTCGGGCGACCGACCGCGGGCGATCAAATCGGGGATCTGCACAGTCACCTGCATTGGGGACTCCAAAGACAGCGTAGCCGCGCCGGCGAAGGCGTCAAGTCCTCAGCCCGGCCGCCGCGCCCCCGCGGCTTCCCCACCCCCGCACGCCCACCAGCCACAGTTTCGCGGGCAAGCACCCGACGGCGGAACCAACGGGTCACGGTAGCCGAACGCACAGGTTGAACGAGGGGCGACCATGGACCGTTTCGCGAGCGAGCCGACGTCCGCCGCTGGAGTTCACGTGATGGTGGCTCGGCGCCGTTCCCGATCGCTACCCGGGCTGGCCCGCCCATCTTTTGCCGTCGCTTCTCGCCGGGGCTACCGTGAGGGGATGGCACCCGTCCACCTCGCACTGCCCGCCGCAGGGAGGACACCATAGACTCGACGAATCCTCTCCCTGCGTGCCGGTCACTGGGACGACGCAGAGAGCCGGAAAGCGCTGGTCCTCGTTTCCTCACGGTCACGCGGCCGGGTTGCCGGTCTGCGAACTGCCCCCCACGACGGGCTCACCCCGCCCTCTCCCCAAACCGCGTGATCACCGCGCCGGCATCGGCGATCAGCACCTCAGAGTGGGACGCATACTCGGGCGCCCAGCGCAGCGCCTCGCCCGCCCCCATCCCCAGCCACCCGCACACCAGCGCTCTGATACATCCGATATGTGTCACGACCGCCACCACCCCCTCCGGGTCGGTGTCCCGCCACCAGCCGTTGACGCGCAGGAAGACATCGGCGTAGGACTCTCCCCCCGGCGGCCGCGCGTTGACGTAATCGTCCCAGTACGCCGTCGTCCCGGCAGGATCACGCGCCGTAAGCTCGGCCCACGTCAGCCCGTCCCACTCCCCCATCGCCTGTTCGCGCAGCAGCGGCGTCGTGACCAGCGGCCCTGTCCGACCAAGCTGCTCCGCCAGCGACCGGCACCGCACCAGATCCGAGGTGTACACGGTGTCATAAGGCCCCGGCCACCTTCGGGCCGCCGCGGCTGTATCGGCCACCCCCTTCGCGGACAGCGCTACATCTGCGTGCCCGCGTGACCTCCGCTCTTCGGCTCCAATCACCTCGGCGTGCCGGAACAGGTGCACGCGGCACACCCGTGTAGACGGGATGATCCCACGGGTCGCGGCATCCAGCACCAGTCCGGGGTCGGTCATGGGGCGCTGTATCCGGAAGTTTCTTGATAACGGGTTCGCCATGCTCCTCGTGATCGACGTCGGAAACAGCAACACGGTCCTTGGACTGTACAAGGGCACGCAGGTGGTCCACACCTGGCGCGTCAGCACCCTGCAGCGCACCACGGACGAATTCGGCCTGATGATGCTACAGTTATTCGCCTACGAAGGGGTGCAGGTCGCTGAGATTCGCGGGGTCGCCCTGTGCTCGGTCGTCCCGAGCTCGATCTACGCGATCGAGAAGGCGTGCAGGCGGTACATCAAGCGCACCGCGCGCGTGCTCGGCAAAGGAGCGCACCTCGGCATGCCGATCCGCGTCGACAATCCGGGCGAGCTGGGCCCAGATCGCGTCGTGAACTGCATCGCGGCCCTTCACCGCTTCCAGCCCCCGTTCCTGATCGTGGATTTCGGGACGGCGACGACGTTCGACGCGGTCGACGCCTCCGGTGCCTACGTCGGAGGCGCCATCGCGCCCGGGCTCCAGATCTCGGCGGACGCGCTGTTCCAACGGACCTCCCGCCTGCCGCGCGTGGAGATCATGGAGCCAGCCAGCCCTATCGGCACCAACACGGTCTCTGCGATGCAGTCGGGCCTGTTCTGGGGGTACGTCGGGTTAGTGGACGGGCTCGCGAGACGCTGCAAGGCGCAGCTCGGGACTGGTGAGCGGGTGCCGTGCGTAGCGACCGGGGGCCTCGCAAACCTGGTCGGTCGCGCGTGCAAAGAGATCGACGATGTCGACGAGCATCTCACGCTCGCCGGGCTACAAATCTGGTTCGACCGGCAATCGGCGGAGGAAGGTCCATGAGCATCCCATGGGACAAACTTGAGATCCCGAACGCCTTGCGGGTGCTGCTCGACCCGTCGGCCCCCACGACCACCCGGCTCTCGTCCGCGCGGGGAGCCCTGCCCGGCGCCGGGCCGGAGCAAACGCTCGCGGCGCTGTACGTGCTCGCGTGCGACCCCGACGCGCAGGTTCGGGAGGCTGCTGTCGCCTCGCTCATGTCGTTTCCAAGCATCGAGCTGGCGATCAACCAGCGTACCCACCCGAAGGTGCTCGAGCTGCTCGCTACTCTGCGGTCCGACCCCGTGATCGATGAGGCCATCCTGCATGTCCGTGGGACCAACGACCGCACCGCAACGCTCATCGCCGAGCGGGCCGACGCCCGGCTCTGCGAGATCATCGCCGACAATCACACCCGGCTGCTGATCACCCCGGCGATCGGCGCGGCGCTCCACCAGAACCCCGATTGCCCGGAGAGCACCCTCGAGCGGGCGCTTGCTTTCCTCCGCATGAATCAGGAGGCGCCCCAGCTGCCGGCCGAGCGGCCGACGTCCCGCCAGCGGCCGGCCCGAGCGAGCGCAGTGGCCGCGGCACCCCCGCCTGATGTGGTCTTCGACGTCGAAGCCGAGATCGCGGCGGCGCTTGAGGGGCGAACCTCGCCGATGCTCGAGGCGCGCCAGCGGCTGACGATGTTCGATCTAAACTCCGTAGGCGGCCCGGTGGCCGGCTTCTCCTTCGACTTCAAGGACGACGACAGCTTCGGGCTGGACATGATGGACGAAGACGCCAAGGTGGACGAGACCGTCCGGGTGTCCATGGAGAAGCAGATCCGGGAGATGAGCGCAGGCAAGAAGATCAAGCTCGCGTTCCTTGGCAACAAGGAGGTCCGAAACATCCTGATCCGCGACCGCTCCAAGATGGTCGCCAGCGCGGTCGTCAAGAGCGGGCGGCTCACCGACTCGGAGGTGAGCGCCCACGCCGGCAACCGCAACCTGTATCCGGAGATCCTCCGCGAGATCGCCGCCAACAAAGAGTGGATTCGCAAGTACCCAGTGCAGGTCGGGCTGGTGTGCAACCCGCGCACCCCGATCTCGGTCAGCATCGGCCTGGTCGGGCGACTGCAGTCCAAGGACCTCGTATCGCTCTCCCGAAACAAGAACGTGTCCAGCACGCTGCAGCAGATGGCGCTGAAGATGGTGAAGGAGAAGGCCCACTAAACCGAAGCCCGTACCGGTCACAGCGCCGGTCACAGCGCCGGTGTGGCCTGCCCCGCGATCTCCGCGGCCAGGTCGAGCCAGGCATGCGACAGCGCCACCGACGCCGTGCGGGGCACGGCGCCCGCGAAGTTCGGCACTCCGATGTGCACCACCCCGTCCACGACCACCGAAGGGTTGGCGAGCGTAGTGACCGGTGTGCTCTCGAACGCGCCTCCCTCGGCGACAGACAGGTCGACGACGATCGCGCCCGGCAACATCAGCGCGAGGTGCGCCCGCTGGCAGAGCCGCGGCGCCCGGGCCCCCGGGACCCGCACCGCGGCGATCACCACATCTGCCTGGAGGATCGCGCGCTCGATCGCGGCGGGCGTCGCCACCAGCCCGGTGGTCCGCACGGCTCGCAACGCGGGAAGCGCCACGTCGAGCACGGTCACCCGGGCCCCCATCGCCATCGCCAGCTCCGCGGCGCACCGGCCGGCGACGCCCGCGCCGAGCACCACCACCTCCGCGGGCGGGACGCCGGCTACCCCGCCAAGGAGCAGGCCCCGCCCGCCGTTCGGCTGCTGCAAGCAGTGGCTCGCCGCTTCGACCGCGAGGCGGCCCGCGATTTCGCTCATCGCCACGCGGGCCGGGAAGTCGCCGTGGCGGCCCGGCCAGGACAGCCCGTCGTGCAGCACCACACCGTCCGGCACGGTCACCGGCAACGGCAACAGCGCCAGCACATGTAGACCCGCCCGCAGCAGCGAATGTTCGTGCTCGGACGGACCAAGCACCTTCCAAACCAGCTCGGAGCGGTCGTACAGCTCCTCCGCCGTCGGCACGATCTCCGCCCCGGCCCGGATGTACTCGTCGTCTCCAAAACCGCTGCGCAGTCCAGCGTCCTGCTCGATCAGCACGGCGTGGCGCTGCCCTCGCAGCGCCCGCACCGCGGAGGGCACGGCGGCTACGCGCCCCTCGCCGGGAAGGGTCTCGCGCGGGATTCCGATGATCATCGGGGCGGACTTAATGGAAAAGGGGGCGCGTGGCGACCGACCCGCTTCGGCGAGCCATTCCGCCACATGCGGTATACTGCGCCGGTTCCTCCCTCGACGCCCTGCGCGGAGTCCGCCATTTTCGAACAACTACTGGACTTCAACGATGCGGATCGCTTGCGAGAGGTCTCGGGTGAGCTGGGGCGCAACTTCGCCACCATCGGGCGTGCGACCGGTGTGCGTGTGTCCCAGAGAGGCGCGCAGGTCCGGGTGTCGGGGGAAGAGGCTGCGGTGCGCGCAGCTGCCCGCGTCCTGGAGCAGCTCTACGCGCTCTGCGCGACCGGCACCGCGGTGACCGGCCCGGACGTCGAACAGGCGGTCCGCCTCCTCGCTGCCGAGCCAGAGGCGCGCCTTTCTGACTACCATGGCGACGTAGTCCTGACCGGCGCCCGGAAGCGAGCGATCTACCCCCGGACCCCAACGCAGAAGAAGTACGTGCACGCCTTTGACGACCACGACGTCGTCTTCGGGCTCGGGCCCGCCGGCACCGGCAAGACGTACCTGGCGATGGCGGCCGCTGTGGCGGCGCTGCTCGCCGACCGGGTGAAACGTATCGTCTTGTGCCGCCCTGCCGTGGAGGCGGGTGAGAAGCTTGGTTTCTTGCCCGGCGACCTTGAAGAGAAGGTGAACCCCTACCTGCGTCCCCTGTACGACGCCCTGCACGACATGGTGGACGAAGAGCGCGGCGCCCGCCTGTTCCAGAAGGGGGTCATCGAGGTGGCCCCGCTTGCGTTCATGCGCGGCCGAACGCTGAGCAACGCGTTCATCATCCTGGACGAAGCGCAGAACACCACACCCGAGCAGATGAAGATGTTCCTCACGCGGCTCGGAAACGGATCGAAGGCGGCGGTGACCGGCGACCCGACTCAGGTCGATCTCCCGCACCACTTGCGCTCCGGCCTGGTGGACGCCGTCCAGATCCTCGAGGGCACCGAGCGCATCGCGATGATCCGGTTCACGGACAGCGACGTCGTTCGGCACCCTGTGGTCGGCGACATTGTCCGGGCCTATGAGAAGGCGCATGCCCGGCGTTCTTGAGCCGCTGCGGACATGGGCCCGAAACGGCCGGGTAGCCCGATACGCCGCGTTGCTGGCGGTCTGCGTATGCAGCGCCGGGTTCATGACCGACTTCTCCGAGACCCCCGACCTCGGCTTGAAAGCTGGCGATGTCGCCACCCACGACGTCGCCGCGCCGCTCGCGTATACGTTCCGAGACCACGCGGCGACCACCGAGCGGCAGGCCATCGCACAGGCGCAGGTCAACCCGGTGTTCGAGGCCGATATCACCGCCATCAAGCGGATCGAGAACCGGATCACTCAGGCCTTTGACATGGCCCGGCGCCGCCACTCCGCCGGCTCGGATCCGGGTCAGGCTCCCCCTGACGGCGCGATTCTGGCCGACTTTGCTGCCGCCCTCGACCTCGCGGTCGACCCGGTGGACCTTCAGGCCTTCGCGAACGCTGGCTATTCGCCCATCGCGGAGGAGATCACCCTCGAGATCCTCGGCGTGGCCATGCGGCGCAACGTGGTGGCCGACCACGCTGACCTTCCGAGCCCGGCCCGGCCGATCACGGTCCGCAACGTGCTCGGCGGCGAGGAGGTAGACGAGACCGTCGTAGACGACTTCGCCCAGATCCGCACACCGGAGGGCGCCAGGCAGGCTGTCACCCTGTACGTGCTTGAGCGCTTCCCGGGGACACGCCACCCCGAGCTGGTGAAGGCTGCAGCCGCGGTGTCACGAGCGGCAGTCCGTCCCAATTTTCGGTTCGATCCGGTGCTGACCGCCCAACGGCACGCCGAGGCCCGAGAGGCTGTGCCCCCCGTGGACGTTCAGGTACGCCGAGGGACCCGCATCGTCCGGGCGGGAGACGTGGTCGGCAAGAGCCAGGCGCAGATGCTAGACGCTCTGGCATCGGTCTACCACGCAGGAGGCGGGCTGATGTTCGGCTCGTGGTTCGCCTACGTGGTCATGCTGGTGGGCACCGCGCTCGGCTTCTCCCGGGCGACCATCCGAAAGTTCTCACAGCGCGACGTCGACCTGTACGCGATGGGTGGCGTGCTGGTCGCTACCCTCGGCGTCTCCCGAGTATTGAGCGCCACAGCGTCCTTCTACAGCATGCCTGGGCTTGACGCCTCCGCGCTGGCCCTGCTGGCGCCGGTCGCGGCAGGCGCCATGGTCATCCGGGTGCTCGTGAACAGCGAGAGCTCGCTCATCTGGTCCATCGTGGCGTCGCTCTGCTGCGCGGCCCTCGCCGACCAGACCGCCCTCACCGCCGTCTACTACCTGCTCACCGCCCTCGTCGCCGCGGCGGGTGTGGGCCAGGCGCGTGAACGCCTCGCTGTCGTCCGGGCGGGGCTTCAGGCCGGGCTGCTCGGCGCCGGCGCGGTCATCCTCATGACCCTGGTCCGGAGCCAGACCCCCGGCAGCGACGCCGTGCCGAACCTCACGTCGCTCTTGACGCTGGTATCAATCGCCTTCACCGCCGGTTTCTTGAACGCCGCCCTCGCGCTGCTCGCCATCCCGGCCTTCGAGGTGTTCGGGTTCACCACCGACTACAAGCTTCTGGAGCTGTCGAACCTCAACCACCCGCTGCTGCGCCAGCTCATGCTCCGCGCCCCGGGCACCTACCACCACTCGGTCATCGTCGGCTCGCTCTCCGAGGCAGCGTGCGAGGCCATCGGCGCCAACGCCCTCCTCGCCCGAGTCGCCTGCTACTTCCACGACATCGGCAAGGGGCTCAAGCCGCAGTATTTCGTCGAAAATCAGCGGGACTCCACCAATCGGCACGACCGGCTCTCGCCCGAGCACTCCGCCCAGCTCATCATTGGCCATGTGCGCGAGGGTGGCGCCTTAGCGGAGCAATACAAGCTCCCGAAGCCGATCTCCGACCAGATCTACATGCACCACGGTACCGGCATCATCCAGTACTTCTACGCCAAGGCAAAAGAGCAGGCTGGACCAGACGATATCATCGATGAGGCCGCCTTCCGCTACCCCGGCCCAAAGCCGGACTCGCGCGAGGCCGGCGTCATCATGCTCGCCGACAAGGTTGAGGCCGCCTGCCGCACCATCAAGGATCCAAGTGAAGCCCGCATTCGCGCCATGATCCAACAGATCGTGAACAGCGTCATGGTGGACGGACAGCTTGAGCAGTGCCCGCTTACGCTGAAGGAGCTCTACCAGATCGCGGACACCTTCACGAGCGTCCTGCTCGGCATCTACCACCACCGCATCGAGTACCCGTCCACGGCCGCCATCTCCTCAGGCAAGGGGCGGTTCGTTCCGGCGACCAAGCAGGGTTCGATCACGCTCGAAATCATGAACCCGTTGACCAATTATCCGCCCGTCCAGCCCGCTCCGGGCGGCGCGAACCAACCGCCGGGCGCCACACCGGCGACCGGCCCCGACGTCGTGGACTACGAGTCTGCGGATCAACTGCCTGGCTCGGCGGTTCGTGACCCGACCTCACCCGGCGGCACCGGCTCATGATCGATGTCCGTCAGGAAGGAGGCGGCTGGCCGGAGGCCCGTCTCATCGCCGACGCCACCCGCCTGCTCGCCCACGCGGACCTGGGGTCCTCCGAGCTCTCCCTCGTCCTCTGCGACGACGCGTTCATCCACGATCTCAACCGAACGTGGCGGGGCGTCGACTCCGCTACCGACGTGCTCTCGTTCGCCATGGGAGAGGGCGACGACGCCGATCTGCACCCCGAAATGCTCGGGGACATCGTGCTGTCCATGGAGACCGCCGCGCGGCAGGCCGACGAGCAAGGGCACCCGCTCGAAGCAGAGGTCCGGGTGCTGTTGGTGCACGGCTTCCTGCACCTGCTGGGGTACGACCACATCGAGGAGGACGATGCAGTGGAGATGAAGGAGGCGGAGGGGCGGTTGCTGGGGGTGCTGGCGGAGGGGGAGTTCACGGTGTTGCCGGGGCTGATCGCGCGGGCGGTCGGGGACTGAGCTGGGAGAGACTGGCTGGGCGCGACCGAGCGAGCCCGCCGTCCTCGCCCAAGTCGGACGGCGCACCGACGACGTCGTCCCACCCGTCACCGTCCACGCCGCCATCGGTGACGAAGGACCAGCCGAAGCGCCCGCCCAGTTGGGTGCCGTCGATGACGAGTTCGGCGTCGGCCGTGGAAGCGGTGCCGCTCCAGAGGGAGTGGAACACCAAAAGCGCACGTCGCCTCGAACCAGGGACTCGCAGAGGTGTGAGGTCCGGCGGATCCCGCCTACACGCCGAGCGCCTACGCCCAACGCAGCCCGGCCACCACGTCGGGGGCACCGTCCCCGTTGATGTCCCCCCGTCCGCAACCGCCCCGTCTGGGTAGAGTCCTCCGTAGCCGGCTTCAGCTTCCAGATCCGCGTCGCCTCCCCCAAGACTCCAGAGCAGCGACCGTCAGCGGCGCGGCTCCGGTCGTCACGCCCGAGAGCACCCAGACAGCAGGGACGGCGCCGACGACACCCTCGGGCACAGAGTCCTGGTTGGACCCACTCACGATCACGTCCGTGAGCCCATCCCCCGTGGAGTCGGCCGCGTAGACGACCATGTACCCCGAGGCTTTTCGTCGCCGATGGCGATCACGTGTCGATCCGCCAGCGAGGCGACCTGCGATCTACCGCTCCACTCGCTCGTCGAAAATAGTTCCCGAGAGGGCGGCGCTACGTGGAGGTTGAACCCACACGTTAGGTAGGACAGTGCGTCGTCACGCAGGCGCAGGCGACGCGTGCGTTAGGGCGCGACAGCTAGTTGGAAAGCGCTCACCGCGAAGTTACCGAAGGAGCAAGTGCTGCTGCTGCTCGGACCGGTGTATTGGAGTGTTAGTAGGTAATCCCCGCTCGCTGGGATTTCGAACTGGCCGAAGGTAGTGGAAAGGGCGTTGGAGGTGTAGCACCCGGAGGTCGTGGGCATCGCCACTGACTCGTCCTCCCACGATCCATCGCTCGCCACCATCCGCAGCCGAATCTCGTGATTGGAGCAGTACGCTGACGGCACATCCACCAAGCCCCACGCGAGCACGGGCCCAGCCTTCGTAGCTTCCACGTAGGCCGTCGCGCCACCGAGATCGCTCCACGTCGAGCTGGCCACCGCGCAGTCGCATGTCCCTGACACGGACCAGTAGTCGTTGCCGGCGGCGGCCTCCAGCGCAGCGGTCCTTCTGGTGAGAGCGCCCACGGTCTGCTCCGCGGCCGCCGCGCTCGACTCGATCTCCGCGATAGCCGACGCCTGCGCCTCCTGTTCGGCCGATAGCGTGCTCAGGTCCACCTCGCCTCCAGCCGCTTCGAGCACGGCGACGCGCTCCTTCAACGTCGCCACGTCGCTCGCCGAACCGCAACCGAGCGATAGAAAGGCGATGATCACGGGGCGGAATGCGTGGAAGCCCGGGT
>SHYV01000182.1 GCA_009692605.1 Myxococcales bacterium | reverse complement strand
CGGCAGGCCGCCCCGCTGCCTCCGGACGAGCCCGTGGTGCAGGAGAGCGGGGGGCCCACGATTCAGGCGCCGGGCTGGGCGGAGCGCTGGGGCGCCGCCGAGCGTGAGGAGCAGCGGGCCGAGGTGGTGGCGCGCGCCGGTGAACTGGAGGCTGAGCAGGTCGCCCGCGGCGCCGACCGGCTGACACGGGCGCGCCTGGCAGCCGCGCGTGAGCGCGCACGGGTGGCAGAGGCGACCCTCCAGCGCGCGGTCAAGGAGGCCGAGGGTGTTCGTGCCGAGAGGCTCCGTGCCGTGTCGATCGCGGCGGAGGGTCAGGATGCGGACGAGGCGGCCGACGAACGGGTCCGACTGGCCGAGGGCGCTGCATCGGCCGAACGCGTCCGCCTCGATGCGCTCCTGGCGGCTATCGGGCTCCGGCTGACTCCCGAAGCGCGCGCCGCGCGGGCCAGCCAGCGCGAGGCCGAGAACAACGATGCGGTTCGCGCCGAATTCGAGCAGAGCCGGGCCGAACGGGAGCGGGCAGACCCGGCTCGTGACCGGGACGCCGCGGTGAGGGCGCTGGTCGCGAGCCAGCGCCGGGCCCAACGGGACCGTGTGCAGGCCGTTGAGCGGCGGCAAGCCCGCCAGCGGGCTGCGCTCGACGCCGAGCAGAGCGTACAATTGGCGGAGTTCGAGGTTGTCGCCGCCGAGCGCGCTCAGGTGGAGGCGGCGCGAGGCAGGGCGAGGTGGATCGTCTCGGCACGTCCCGCGGCCCGGGCTGCAGATCGGCGATTCCTCGCCCACCGCGACCTCTTGCTCAGTGGCGACCTTGGAGATGCTGCCGCTCGGGAGCGCTACGCCCAACGCGCGGCGGCCAGAGAGGCCCGGCGTACTCAGGCCTTGGGCCCGGTGGGGGTGCTCCTCTCGGGGTCGGCGATCGTCGGGGTCAGGGCCGCGCGCGCAGGGGTGGACACCCTGCTTGGCCGGAACCTGCCATTGCCTGGCCTCTCGGCAGAGGACGCCGCGAACTTCCGGCAGGAGGCGGTGCTCCGTGACCGAGATCAGGCGCAGGATGCCTTCGACGTGGACCTCGCGGCGAGACGTCGGGTAATGCTCGAGCGTTCGAGCGCGGGCGTCGCCGACACCCCCGAAATTCAGGCCGATCGCGGCGTAGCGGGGCTCCTGACCGGCGGGGTTCGCGCCGGGGTGCGGGTACTGGCGTCGCGGGCGAGCCGTGGCGATCTCGTCCCCAGCCCCGGCTCGGATTGGCACGGCAAGTCGCTAGACGAGCGGGACCTGCGTGGTGCGGATCTGCGCGGCGTAAACCTCGTTCGGGCGAGCCTCGTGGGGGTGGATCTGCGCGGGGCGGACCTCACCGGCGCGGACCTCACCGGGGCGGACCTCACCGCGGCTACCCTGCGCGGCGCTGCCCTCACCGGTGCGTCGCTGGACGACGCCATCCTCGACCAGACGCACCTGCACGAAGTGGACCTTAGCGGGACGTCCGTGCACGGGGCGAGAGCGGCTGGGGCCCTTGGCCTCTCCAGCGCCGCCCGTGCCGACCTTGTCCAGCGGGGCGCAGATCTCGGGCAGTCCGAGGCGGGTTGGGCTCGGCTGGTGGGGGCTGCCGCTGCGGTCGCGCTGCTCGGGGTGATGGGCGTATACGGTGCCGCCAGGTACTCTGCGGGGTCCGAGGATGTGGCAGCGCTGGAGCACGCCGCGACGCTGGCTCAGCAGGGCGGCGACCCGGCCGAGGCCGCTGCGCGCTTCGCACGGCTCGCCGTCGGGGCGAAGGAGCCCAGCCAGCGGATCGACTACAACATCGAAGCTGCGAGCGCCTATGAGGATGCGGGGCTGGTCGAGGAGGCCATGGCGCAATTCGACCAGGCGCAGGCCGCAGCCGGTGACACGGGTGACCTTCCCCGGGTACTCCTTCGGTTGGCGCAGTTTCAGGCGCGCCACGATCTCCCCTCTCAGGCGCGTGCTTCCTACCGGCGGGTCCTCGCCGCCGTGGACATCGGCCCGGCGGATCGAGCTACCGCGTTCGTTGGCCTCTCGCAGCTGCTTGAGCCCGTTGAGCGCGCTGCGGTGCCCGTTGACGAGGCCTCGTTGCTCGCCGCTGCGGGGACGGACGTCCAGCGTGTCTCCCTTGCCCTTGCGCTCGCCGATGGCTGGGCGGGGGTAGGGGACATGCCGGGCGCCCGAAGGATCATCGAGTTGGCCATCGACAGCATCCCGCTCGGCGCGGATGGGTCGGCGGGAACAGGCGCCCCGGAGCGCGTGGCGCTGCGGCTGCGTCTCGCCAGCATCCTCGGGGACGGCGGCGATGAGGACGGCGCCCTGACTCTGTACCGTAAGGTGCTCGCTGAGCCCGGCGGAGAGGAAGGTGCGCTCGGGGCGGCCGACCTGCTCTCGCGTCGCGGTGACGACAAGGCCGCACGCGCGACCCTGGCACCGCTGCAAACCTCGCCGAACGTGAGCCTCCGAGCCCGTGCACAGGCGCTCCTCGCAGAGATGGACGAGCGCATGGGCGACGCGGAGGGCGCCATCGCCAGCCTGTACCGGATGCTGGAGATCGACGGGGTCGAGCCGCGGCTGGCGGACGAGGCCCGCCTGAACCTCGCCCGGCTGCTGCTCAAGACCGACCCGGAAGCGGCTGCGCGGCTGGAGCGGGCGAACCCCGAGCTGCATGAAGCGGTGGAGCTTGGGAAAGCGAGGGCGTTCCGGGAGGCCGGCAAGCGGGACGCTGCGCGGGCAGTTTGGGCTGCGCTCATCGATGACACGTCCACGGGCACCGAGGCCCGGCTGGAGGCGCAGCTCTCTCTCGCTGAGTTGATGGTGCAGGACAATGATCCGGAAGGGGCGATCCGTCGCTACGACGACCTGATGCTCTCCACCACTTCGGTGCCGGTCAAGCGGCGGATCCAGCTAGGCAAAGCGGCGGCGTTGATCCGCGCGAACCACGTCTCGGAGGCCGACAAGACCTATAGGGGCCTCTTGGCCTCGGCGTCTACGTCCTCGGCGGATGACCTCGACGTCACCGCGCAGTGCCAGCTTGGCCTCGCGCGCATCGCGGCGGGGAGGGGTTCGACCGAGGAGGCCATCCGGCTGCTGCTGGACGTGGGCCGAAGTGGAAGCACGTGGGGGCTGGAGGCGCTCTCGGCGGTCGGCGAGCTGCGGGGGCGCAGCGGCGACTGGGCGGGCGCAGCGGGGGCGTATCGGCGCGCCCTTGCGTCCCCCGCGTTCACCCGTGCGGATTCGTCGCGGCGCACCGAGCTCCAGATCGCGCTGGCCGAGGCGTTGTCCGAGGCCGGTGACCCCGCCTCGGCCGAGGCCTACCGGGTGCTGCTCTCTGCCCCCGCGCCCGATGTGCGGATCAAGGCGCGGATCGCCGTCGGTGTACAGCAGATCAAGACCGACCCGGCGGCGGCACAGGACTACTTCCGCCAGGCGTTGCAGGAGACGGGCGCCGGGCCCGAGCGGGCGGAAGCGCGGGGCGGATGGTTGCGCGCCGCGGTCGCGTTGGGTCAGGTCGGCGAGGGGCTCGACCAGATCAAGGCGTGGCTCGCGGACGAGGAGGACGTTGACCTGCGCGGCCAGCTGGCGGTGGCGGCGGTCCGCGCGCTCCGCGACGAAGGACAGCCGGGGGCCGCGCTGACCCTCGCGGAGCAGTACTCGAAGGAGGGTGGCTTTGAGCTGGGTATGGAGCACTCCGGGGCGCTCCGCGATGCGGGTCGAGCCGGGGAAGCCGCCACGCTTTTGTCCCAGCTCACTCCGAACGACCCGCAGGACCGGGGCTGGGTCGCGGAGTCCGAGGCGGAGGCCCGGATCGAGGCGGGGGACTTCGCGGGGGCCGAGGCGGTGCTCAACGCGCTGAAGGCGTCCGGTGCGGGGTCGGCCTGCTACGGGCTCGCCCGAGTGGCGAGGGAGGCTGAACGTTGGCAAGAGGCCAAGAACCTACTGGCGAACTGCGAGGACCCGCGTGCGCCGGCGGAGCACGGGCTTGTGCTCGAAGGCATGGGACAGCTGGGAGAGGCGAGGCTGGCGTGGCGTCGGCTGGCGGACGCCGAGGACAATGAGATCCGCACCGCCGGGAGCCTCGGACTGGCTAGGGTTGCGTTGGCGCTGGACGATCCTGCCGGCGCGCTGGCCGCCCTCGATCGGGTTCCGGCTCCAGACCGCGGCTACGCCCTGTCCATGGCACAGGTACGCGGGGAGGCTCTCCTGACGCTGAGACGCGTTGGCGAGGCCTACGTCGTGTATGACCGGATTTCCGGCGGCGCGGAGGAGCGGGCGGTGCGGCTGCTTGGGCTGGCAGAGTGCGCGCTCGCGAGTGACGACCCCCGCGCCGCCAGCCAGCTCTTTACACAGGCTGGCGAGGCCACATCGGACTCGTACTACGGAGCTCAGGCCCTCTTGGGCGGCGTCCGGGCCGCTGTGGAGGCGGGAGACTCGGACGTCGCTCGGCGTCTCATCGCTGATCTTCGGGCCCGTTACGCGGATCAGGAAGAGGCGATCGATGCCGCTCAGGCCGCGTTGACGTCTGGACCCTGACGCCCAGCCCGGTGCCCCCCTGGGGTTTTCTGATTACCCTCCCGGCTGGAGCTTCCTGCATGCCCCGAACTGTGCGTCGCCTGTCTCGCCTGTCGCCTCTGGCTAGCTTGGCTGCCCTGTTTCGTCTGGCATGCCAGCTTGGGCTGCTGGCTCCCCTCGCTGCGTGCACCGGCGCCCAGGCTGACTCCGGCCCGGCCGGGGACGCCGACACGGACGCGGACACTGATACCGACACCTCGCCAGACGTGGTCCCGGTGTGGACAAACAGCCACATCGAGACGTCGTCGACTTTTCACGGAGTCTATGCGTCGGGGAGCGGCACCTACATCGTCGGCACCGACGGCAAGGCCTTCGTGGGCACGGCCTCGGTCGGGTTCACCGAGATCAGCCCCTCCGCTGGGGTCGACCTGCGCGACCTTTGGGGCTCGGGCGCTGGAGATGCCCTGCAGCTTCGGGCGGCGGGACATGAGGGGCACATCCTGTCCTACTCCAGCGAGGTCTGGGCCGACACAGACCTTGGCACCAACAACTTCGAGGGCATCGGCGGGGCGGAGTCGAGCGCGCTCTACTCGGTTGGCTGGGGCGGTATCTACGAGTCGGATGGGGCCGACTGGAACTTCGTGACGCCTCCGGGCGGCGCGCGCTTCAACGACGTGTGGGGTGCGGGTGAGGACGCGATCGCCGTGGGTGAGGGAGGAGAGGCCGCTGTCCGCTCGGGGGGGGGCTGGCAGGCGAGCGTCACCCCGGTCACAGTGGGGCTGCACGCGGTCAGCGGGTCGGCGGCGAACGACGTCTGGGCCGTAGGTGAGGCCGGCACCATCCTCCATTGGGACGGGGTCACATGGTCTGCCGTCGCATCCCCTGTCACCGTGTCCATCTGGGGGGTCTGGGTGGCCGACGCCAACAACGTCTTTATCGTCGGGGACAACGGAGTTGCACTCCATTACAATGGTTCAATCTGGATAGATTTGCCGACCGGGGTGAACAACAACTTGTACGCGGTTCACGGTTCGAGCGCGACCAACGTGTGGGCGGTCGGCAACCTGGGTGCGGCCATCCAGTACAAGCCGTCGTAGGCGCTGATGGAGACGTTGCCGTGCGAACTCTACCAACTCGTGCTCGCGGCGACGTGGCACGCTGACGGGCTTTGGGGCGACGCGACGTTCGACTTGTACGCGCGCGGGCTGCCCGCGGACTGGGGGTTTTTGGTCGCAGCCGGTCTCGACCCGCTGATGGAGCGGCTCACGGCGCTGCGGTTCTCTGAAGAGCAGGTGGCGACGCTCGCTCGGTATCCTATTTTCAAGAATGTAAAGCCGGCATTTTTCGATACGCTCCGACGATTTCGATTCGCGGGAGAGGTTCACGCCGTGCCCGAGGGTACCCCGATTTTTCCCGGTGAGCCGATCGTCCGCGTGACCGCGCCGCTGATGACCTGCGGCCTGATCGAGACGCTGGCCGTCCAGATGGTGTCGGCGAGCACCCTGATCGCGACGCGCGCCCGCCGCATGGTTGACGCAGCCGGGGGCGCCGCCATCTACGACTTCGGTTCACGCCGGGCTTCACACCCCGACGCCGCCTGCTTCGCTGCGCGCGCCGCGTACATCGGAGGCATGGCCGGCACGACCAACGCCGCGGCGGTGTTCAAGTGGGGCATCCCCTCCATCGGCACCATGTCGGACACCTTCCTCGCAGCGTACGGCGACGAGCAGCATGCCTACGACGCCTTCCGCTTGTACTTTCCCGAAAACGGCCACCTCGCGCTCCCTGATGACGACCCGGTCGCTGGGCTGGCGGGGCTGAAGAAGTTTCGCGGAGAAGTGCAGAGCGTGCGGCTGGACCACCCTGATCTGCAGCAGGCGTCGCGCGATGTCCGACGGGCTCTGGACGCGGCGGGCCACGCGCACACGCGGATCCTCGGCTCCGGTCATCTGGACGAGCACCGCATCGCCGAGCTGGTCGCGGCGAAGGCGCCCATCGACCGGTACGCGGTCGGCCGAGCGCTCGCCCGGGTCACCGACGACGAGGTGCGCCTGGCGTTCCGCATCGCCGAGCGGCAGACGCCTCAGGGGCCGGTCGCCGTGCGTGGTCCGGGCGCCGCGCGCTGGCCTGGAAAGAAGCAGATCATCCGCAGTCCGCAGGGCGACGCGCTGATCCGCGCGGACGAGGCCTGGGCTTTTGAGCGCTCCGGGGGCGTTGGCCTGCTGACACGGGTTGGGCCGGAGCGCCCTTCGGTGACCCAGGCCCGGGAGCACTGCGCGCGCACTGTAGCTGCGCTCCCTGCGGCGGTGCGGCAGCTTCGCGGGCCGGCGGCTTGGACGGTGCGCGGGCCGGCCTGATCAGTCCTCCTTCTGCCCCTCGATGCCGAGCGCCCGGGAGCGGCTGGCGAGGGTGTTCCGGGCGATGCCTAGCAGCGCGGACGTCGCCTTCCGGTTTCCGCCCGTCCGACCCAGCGCGAGCCGAAAGAGAGCGCGCTCGGCTGCGTCCATCACCCGCGTGTGCAGGGTCACGCCCGGCCCCGGGCTGTATTGGTTGACGACGTCTCGCAGGCGCGCCTCCGCGACGTCCTCGAAGCCCGCGATGTCGTTTCCAACGGCCTCGTCCTCGGCTCGCAGCAGCCGGGCGACGCTGTCCGGGAGCGTTTTGGCCCGGAGGACGACAGCGTTCGTCTGAGTCAGCAGCTGCACGATGAACATCTCAAGCTCACGGTGGTTTCCCGGCCACCGCCAGCCCACCAGCAGCGACCAAAGCTCGCGGTCCAGGGTGCGCAGCGGGAGCCCCATGCGCTGGCAATGCCGGCCGAGGTAGGCGGTGGCCAGCGGCCGAATGTCCGCCGGGTGAGCGCGCATCGGCGGGATGGCGAGCTGGACCCAATCCACGCCGGTCGGCGCCTCGACTGCGCGGGTGCCGACCGCGAACCGCCAGCCCAGGGCGGTCGCATCCCGGGCGAGCGCGCGGAGCTCTCCAGGCTCACGGCGATGGGCCCCCTCGATGAACACGGTGCCCCGCCCGGCGACGCGCTCCCACCGCTGTCCCGGCGGCACCTCGACAAAGGCAGCATCAGGGCTGGACAACCGGTGCACCCAGCGGGCGATCCTCGCCTTTCCGGTGCCCCGCTCGCCGTGCACGCAGATCGGGAGCGGGGAGGCCGCGAGGCGGGCGAGCAGGTCGAGGGGTTGTGCACCGAACCCGAACCAGCGCAGCTCGTCCCGGTCACTCTCAGTGAGCGCTGCGCTGCCCGGGAGCCGCATCGCCTCCCGCTCGGCTGCTCGTCGGGTCACCGGGATTCGGGTGAGTGGAGGTCGCTTCCCGCCCATGACACGCACCCGCGGGGCGTGGGACATCGAGCGCGCGAGCTGGTCCAGCAGCAACGGATCGAGGTTGGGAAGCTCGGAGTCGACCAGCACGAGGCGGGTGTCGGTTCCCGCCACGGCCCGACAAAGCGACTCCCAGTCGGCGACCGGGCGTACCGGGATGCCGGCGCGCGACAGAGGGACAAGCACCTCCGTTCGGACTTCATCTCGCGCTGTTGCCACGACGAGGACGGACATACTCGCCGCTCCATAGTCGGGATGGTTATCCTCCCCCGCCCCATGCGCTCTCCCGCCCCGCTCGTCCTCCCGGACTCCCCCGCCGCCGCACCCCAACCGGTGCCCCGCCCGCAACGAAGCCCGCGCACCCACCCCGGGGCCGGCTTCGGGCTTTTGGTCCTGTGCGCCCTCGCGGTGTGGCTCTCGCTGCCAGCAGCCGCTCGTGCGGGGGACGCCAGCGCTGCGGCGGGCGACCCCGGCGAGGACGCCCCTGCCATCGACCAAGCGGTGGCTCCCGAAGCGCCGGTGAACAGCGCCTCCGAAAAAGAAGCGTCTATCTGGGACTTCATCGAACCTGGAGCTGCGGCGACCGCCACCCCGTCGGTGAAGCAGGCCGCTCAGGAGCTAGCCACCGAACGCCTGGGCGAGCTGTCTGACCTCGGCAGCCCCGGCGGTGAGCCGCCTGTCGAGTACTACCTCGACCCGGTTGGCACCACCAACAAGGATCCGCTCCACCTCGACACGATCGACCCCTCTGAATTCGACATCCCGATCATCGTCAACGACGCGGTGAAGCAGTGGATGGTGTACTTCCTCGGGCGAGGTCGCCCGTACTATGCGCGGTACCTCGAGCGGTCCAGCAAGTGGCGCCCCTTGATGTACCGGCAGATCGACGCGCGGGGCATGCCCCGCGATCTCGTCTACCTGTCGATGATCGAGAGCGGCTACAGCCCAGGTGCCGTCAGCTACGCCGCGGCGTCCGGGCTGTGGCAGTTCATGCCGGCGACCGGCCGCCAATACAAGCTGCGCGTGGACTGGTGGGCGGACGACCGACGGGACCCGGAGGCATCGACCCGCGCTGCGCTGGACTACCTCTCTTACTTGCACAAGATGTTCGCAGGTGATTGGCTGCTGGCGTGGGCCAGCTACAACGGCGGTGAGGGGCGTGTCATGGGGGTGACGCGGCGCTACGGCACCACCGATTTCTGGAAGATCAAGTCCCTCCACGGGCTCCACACTGAGACCGAGAATTACGTCCCGAAGCTGATCGCCGCTGCGATCATCGGTCACCATCCGGAGCGGTACGGGTTCGTCGGGATCCGGTACCAGCCCGAATTCTCCTTCGACACGGTCGATGTGCCTGCGAGCGTCGGGGTCGACGTTCTGGCGAGGTGTGCGGGTACGACGGAAGAGGGGTTCCTCGAGCTCAACCCGAAGCTCCGTCGCTGGGCGCTCCCCCCGGACCCGGAGGTCCAGCAGGTCCGGATCCCCAAGGGGCGCGCGGATGTGTTCAACGCCGAGTTTGCCAAGGTTCCGGCTGAAGAGCGGCTGACCTACATCCAGCACACGGTCCGCAAGGGCGAGAGCATGGGCTCGATCGCCAAGAAGTACAGCGTCGCCTCTGCGGACATCGCGCGCATCAACCACATCGCCTCGAGCGCCCGGATTTCGGTGGGGATGGACCTCATCATCCCGACCTCTCCGCGCGCCGGGGCCGAGGTGCCGATGCCCTCCGCCCCGACCACTACGCCGACCTCGGGCAGCGGCCCCGTGCTCCGTCCCGATGGCAGCACCCGCTCGGGTTCGACGGCCTCCCTTCCTGCCAGCGCTGCCGCGCCCACCGTCGTGGTCACTTACAAGGTGCGCTCTGGCGACACGCTGGCGGCCATCGCCCGCGCTCAGGGCGTGAGCGTCGACAACCTGAAGGCGTGGAACGGCATCAAGAACGAGAACCAGATCTACGCCGGGCAACGGCTGACGGTGCGCAAAGCAGCCCCGGCGGCCGCTTCGGGCGCGGCCGCTGCTGCGCGTCCTGCGGGGTCGTCAACGGCGGGTCCTTCCGCGTCCGGGTCGTCAGCAGCGGGCCCTGCCGCGTCGGCAGCAGAGCCCAAGGCGCCGGTCGCGCCGACCACGTACACGGTGCGCTCTGGCGATACGCTGTCCGAAATCGCATCGTCCAAGCATGTTTCTCTGGACGACCTGAAGGCATGGAACAAAATCTCGGGCAGCACCATCGTCGTGGGGCAGAAGCTCATCGTGTCCAAATCGGCGGCCCCCGTCCCAGTGGCGCCAGCCGCGAAGGTGACGGTCTATGCGGTCCGGAAGGGCGACACACTCGGCGGGATCGCCGACCGGTACAACTGCACCATCTCTGAGCTGAAGTCCTGGAACGGCCTGTCCGGGTCGACGATCTATCCGGGCCAGAAGCTCAAGATCAAGGGGTAGCGCCAATCGCACGCGGTCCGACCCTGCGTGCGATACGCTGGGGCCATGCACCGTGCTTTCTTTCCGCTCCTGCTCTCGGTGGCGTGCCAGCCGGACTACGCGCTCAACGCGGGCCCACCCGACGTGAACCCGGCGGACATCACCGAGTGTGCGTTCACTCAGTTGGTGGATGGCGACGGCGTCGCGACGAACTTCTGGTCGTATGACTGCAACCCAGTGTTCACCACGACCGGTGAGGATTGGGCGCCGCAGATCGGCAGCACAACGTTTATGGTCACCGACGTGCTGGGCCATCCGTTCTACCAGCTCTGGTACACCGG
>SHYV01000181.1 GCA_009692605.1 Myxococcales bacterium | reverse complement strand
TCGTGAACCTCGCCGGTGAAGGCGCGATCCCGTTTTGCGTGGGGAGGAGTCAGTACGTCAAAGAAGGTCTTTCGACCTGCCTTTCGGCTTCGACCGTTCGGCTTTCGCCGGTGTCGTGGGGGACCTAAGCAAGAGCCGTGCCAACCATGCTGAACGGAGAAACGCCCGGAATTCAACGAGCCGATGGGAAATCCCGATCCCACGGTCAGCGCGTAGTGATGCGTGTGGAGAACGAATGCGCCTTGAACCTCATCCAAATCAGGGATCACAAAAGCCCAGAGCACCCAAAGGCCGGTGCGCCACGGTTTCGAGGCACCCGGCAACGTCGCCCCGCTGGACAGGCATGTCGCGGTCCGGCTCCGCCTCGTCGCAAAAATGCCGTAATTACAGAACGTTGCCGGGCTGGCACAGAACTTGAGATGAGTGGCTGCACACCCCGGAACCTCCCATGCTCCTCCTCGCCATCGCCGTCATCGCCATCGCCGCCCAGTCCTGCTCCAGCCCGGAGGGTTGTAGGTTGGTTGAGCCCGCCCCCGAGCCGAACGACGCGCCCCTCCTCGTCACCGGCGACTACCGCGTCGAAGTCGTCGGCGTGCAACAGGTCGATTGCCGCGGGGCCGAACCGGAAGAGTTCCAAGGTCAGGTGGCCTTCGGCTTCCTCGACGCTGACCATGTGAGGCGCGATGGCGGACCGATCAGCTTCGAGTTGGACGGCCTGATGCTGACCGGCAGCATGGAGCCCGGCTGGCTGTCGGCGTCCGGGAGCCTCGATGACCCCGGCCAGCCCACATGCGACGACGTCTCCGAGAAAGACGACACCGAAGCAAGCGACGAGCGCACCTCCACCCATGGCGGCGGTTCCTCCGGCTCCGGTGGCGAGGCCCCCGCCGGCGGGGACGGCCAAGAAGACCCCGAGTCAAGCGCCACCGCCGCCCTTGAGGTGCAGGTGTTGAGCGTCGGACACGCCGAGGGCACCCTCGCGGTCGTCACCAGAGAGTGCACCTACACCGTCTCCGTTCGGATGGACCTGCGCGGCGAGCACGACTCGCCCCCGAGCTCCTCGGACGACGGAGCCGATGGTGACACCGGTGCGAACGACGGCCCCAGCGAAGGCGAGCCCGGGAACGGCTGATCGCAGCGAGGCCGTGCCGGCTACCCTTCGGAACGTGCAGCCGGCACGATCAGCCGCAGCGCATGCCGCACCACCTCGACGCGCCACGCCGTGCCGCCGGGGTGCTCATCCCCGTCCACTTGGGCCTCCACCCGGACATCCCGTTCCACAAAGCGAAGATTGAACCATGGGGCGCGCAGGATCCCCGACAGATCCATCCCGGCCTCGCGCATCTCCTCCGTGTAGAGTGGGACCTGCTCGTGCGCCAGCAGTGCCCGCGCGATCAGCTCGTTGCGGCCGCGAAGGGGCACCAGCTCGAGCAGGCCGTCCTCTGAAGAGGCCGTCTCGTCAAATACCCATGCGCCCGCGTAGTACCTTGTGTTCTTGACGATGAGGTCGGTGATTCCCTCGAGCCGGGTCCGCGTCACCCCGCCCGCGCCATCCGGGGTCTCTACCTCGCAGTCGAAGTCCTGTTGCTGAACGTAGCTGGCCAGAAACGCCTGCAGCACCGCGCCGGCGTAGACAAACTTGTCTCGATAGAGCTCACGAAGCACAGGGACCTGACCGACCACGTTTCGGTCCTCGTTCCGCCAACGCAAGACACGCGCGGACATCCCCCAGCCGGCGCTGTCGAAGAACCAGGTGGTGGTCGCAGGACCTCCAGCCTGAACGGGAGCGATGAGCTTCCCGGCATCCAGCGGAACCATGTTCCGTTCAGCGAGCGTGACGACGTTGCGGTCGAGTGCCTCAGGCGCTGCGCTCATCCCGAAGCTCCGCCCCTGGTCGTTCGCCGTGCCCGTCGGGAGCATGCCCATGACGACCGAGACACCGCTGTCAAGAATCCCAGCGCCAACCTCCCGGAATGTGCCATCTCCTCCCATCGCCACGATCGTGCTGTACCGGCCCGTCCGCACCGCCTCCGTCACCGCGGTGATGGTGAGGCCGCCCGGCTGGGTTGCCATGAGCTCGTGGGTCAGCCCATGGATGTCCAGAAGCTCCCGAACACGGGAGATGCGCTCGGCGTTTCGCCCCGACTGCGCCGTGGGATTGCCGACAAGCAGATGCATGGTCCGCAGGTATCGCGCCGAACGCGGTGATAGGTCGGACGGCCGTGAACCGTCTCCGCGCTCTACTCGCTGCCCTCCCGGGCTTTCCTGAGCTGGTTCCAACCCAGCTGACGATCCTGCTGGTCGTCCTGCCGCTGTGCGCCTACCGCGGGATGGTTGGGCGGCTCTACGATGAGAAGGCGGCTGTTTGGGGTCTCAGCACTGGTGAACTCCAATTCTGGTTGCCCTTCGGCCTGGTGAGCGCGCTGGTGCTCGCGCTGGTGCCGCAGCGGGCGCAGCGGCCCCTGCAGTGGGTGTTTCACGGGCTCTGCTTCATCCTCCTGACGATGACCAGCGTGGAGCTCGCCTTCTTCGCAGTGACCGGGAGCCGCGGGGACTGGGACGCGCTGGGGTTCCTGCTCGGCGACGTTCAGAACGTGCTGCCCGTCGCGATGAGCGAGGTGAAGGGCGAGCATGTCGCGGCGGCGGTCGCCAGTCTGGTCATCTGCTTTGCGCCACTGGCGATCCGGCCGAGGTCCCGGTCGAGCTGGGGCCTACTGGTAGCGGTGCCCGCCCTCGCGCTGGCGGTGTGGCTGGGGAACGGCGGGCGACGGGGACTCCGTCCGCCACTGAAGGAGCTTCAACCCTCGCTGGCCGAGCAGCTCTGGTGGGACGCCCTGGACCGCGCCGGGGATACCACAACGCCCCCCGAGCCCGAGGATGTGCGGCCCCGCTCCGTGACTCGGACCGGGCCTCTGGGGCCGAACATCGTCCTCATCCTCCTTGAGTCGGTCGGGTGGCAAGCGACCAGCTTCGCAGGCCAGTTCGAGACGACGCCCAACCTCAAGCGGTTCGCCGCCGCGGGCGTCAGCGCCGACCGGATGTACGCCGTCGTGCCGCACACCTCCAAGGCCCTCGTCGCCACGCTGTGCGGGGACTGGCCCATGCTGCGGACCGACATTGGGGAGTCCCGCCCGGGCGGCATTCCGGGGCGATGTCTGCCCGACCTGCTCCGCGACCTCGGCTACTCCACCGCGTTCTTCCAGACCGCCAACGAACAATTCGAGAATCGCACCGAGATGGTCCACGAGTTCGGGTTCCAGTTCTTCCGGGGGCGCGCCTCCCTCCTGGCGTCCCCGACCGCTGCGCGTTTTTCGACCGTCAACTACTTCGGCCTCGAAGACCGGGCGATGCTCGCGCCGAGCATGGACTGGGTGCGGCGCCAGACCACCCCATTCTTCGCGTCCTACTTGACCCTCGCCACCCACCACGACTACGGCGTGCTCCCCAACTGGAGCTACGGGGCGATCGGTGGCCGTACCGGCAAGGAGCTGCACTACCTGAACAACGTCAAGTACACGGACGATTTCGTGAACCAGCTGGTCACCGCGTACGGGAAAGCGGGCCTCGCCGACAACACGGTCTTCGTCGTTCTGGGTGACCACGGTGAGGCGTTCGGACAACACAAGCGCTTCATCCACGACATGGTGATCTACGACGAGGGCCTCCACATCCCGCTGGTGATCTGGGGCTCGGGCATCACTGCAGGCCGCATCGAAGGCGATCGCCAGCAGGTCGACGTGCTCCCGACGCTCGTCGAGCTGGCCGGGGGCACGCTCACCGGGAGCGTACGTGGGTCCAGCCTGCTGGCCCCGGCGCCGGAGCGCACGCTGAAGCACTCCTGCTGGCGCTCGCATCGGTGCCTCGCAGAGAGAACGGCCGCAGGCGTCAAGACCATCGACCTGTACAAGGATGGCCCAATCCAGACCTTCAACATCCTCGATGACCCGGCGGAGCGGAAGGACCTCCCCATCGAGCACGGGGCGAAGGCCGCCACGCGGGCCGCCCTACGGGGCTGGCGCGACCGGGTGAACGGGCGCTACGACGAGATGATAGCCCGATGGCGTGCCAGCATGCAGGAGCCCGACGCCCGCCCCGCCCTCCACAGCTGGGAGTCTATAGACCTGATGGGCTGCGTCGCAGAGCAGGGCTGGGCAGTACCGGGGCAGACGTTTTGGATCGACTGCGGCTGGCGGATCTCGAGGGAAGTTCAGGCCTCCCGGCGCGTATCGGTGCGCTTCGGGGGGACGACGCGGACGGTGAGGCCGTTGGGCGGCGTGTGGCCGATCTGGAAGTGGATCCCCGGCTGGACGGTGTCCGACAGCGTGCCCGTGCGTGTTCCCGTCGATGCGCCGGAGGGGGAGCTGCCCATCGAGGTGAGCTGGGACGATCAGGACTGGGTCACCGTCGGCAGCATGCAGGTGCGACCGGACCCGTGAGCCTGCCGCCTAAGCCCGCAACCAGCGCACGTTCGGGAGCTCGGTCGCGAGCACCTTCAGGTGGTCCACCCCGACCGGCCAGCTCGACGCCTTTCGCACGCCACCGATGCGCGACCCCTCGATGGTGGGAACCTCATCGACACGCCAGCCGCGACACAAGCTCCGGATCGTGATCTGGTACTCAATGGGAAAGCGCTTCACCGTGGTCGCGAGCTCAAGCAGGTCGGCTCGTCGGAGCGCGCGAAAGCCGTTGATCGTGTCGTAGACCCGAGGCTGGCCCGAGTGGAACAGCCCGTTCGCGACGCGCGAAAGCGTGTCGTTGACGCGGGCGCGAAGCCGGACGGTCTCTCCATCCTCCTCGTTGACCGCGCCCGGTCCGAAGCGGCGGGCGATGGCCACACGCGCGCCGTCCAGCAGCCGATCGTCAAGCCGAACGATGTCGGCGGGGTCCTCGTTCCCGTCAGGGCTGAAAAAGACGAGCCGTTCGCAGCAGCTCGCCTCGGCGGCGACGCGAAACGCGACGCCCCTTCCCCGGATCGGCTGCGTCACGACCGGAATGCCGCGCTCGGCGAGGAACTCGACAGTGCCGTCCTTGCTCCCCCCATCGACGGCGAAACACTCACGAAACTCCCCTACCGGGATGCGGTGCCACAGCGCGCGGAGACCCTCCACTTCGTTCAGGGTCAGGAGGACGATGGCGGAGTCCCGAGGCGACATGGGCGCAAGGTAACCGCCAACCGGCGGCGCTCACTCCCAATCGTAGCGAACCTCGACGGCGGGCACGGGAATGTCTCCCTCGGGGAGGAGGCACCTCAAGACCACGTACCCAGCAAGATGGCCTGTCGTCTCTATGAAATTCGGGTGACCCGGGTCGGCATGCCCCACGCACATCTCGTATCGGCTGCCCGACCCAACCGCGATCTGCGCGTGATTGCGGTGCACTCGGTGATGGCGGTATTCGAGCGACTCCATCCACCTATTATATAATACAAAGCTCCAATATCTTGCGACCGGCGCCGACCCACGGATGAACATGCGCTGGTCCGCGCCCAGCCGGTACCACATCACCAAATAACTGTTGTCGGGGGTCGGGAAGAGGGCCTCGCCCCCGATCGGCACGAACCGGTTCAAGGCGATGGACTGGACCATCTCGCGGGCCTGCGCGGTCCGCGCGAAGACGGCGTCGAGGTTTCGACGAGCTAGCTGGTAGCGCCGCGCCAACCCCGGCGCGTCGAGGGTGTCCGGCCGGAGGTCGCCAGGACGCTCAATGCGCAATTCAACGGGCGACTGCGCGCCACGATCGGTGTAGTACTGGCGTACAAACACCGCAGTCTCATCCCCCTCGGCCTTCAACCAACTGCCTTCCGGGACCCCTTCGGGCCGAGTGGCGCTGATCCAGACCTCGAAGCTACCGTCGGGACGAGCGAAGTGTCGGTCCGCCAAGCGCGCGGCGGTCCGCCCTCCCTTCCCGTACAGCAGCATCCCCACGTACACCGTCCCCGGCGCCAGCTTGCCGGTGATGCGGTAGCGGTCAGCGCTTCCGGCCGCGAGCCGGATGGGCGCACGGAAGTAGTCGGCGTCCGGGTTGTCCGCGAACATCTTGCGGGTGGGGCTCTCAGCATGCTCGAACGCCGGGTGGTCCGAGTCACTCGCTTCCACGAACAGGTCGAGTGACTGGGCGACCATGCGGGAGAGAAATCGCCTCCCCTCGAGCGCGTCGAGATCGTCGGCGACCACGAGCGACCGCTCGATCTCGATGGCACGCCCGAAAAAACCAGCCATCGCCTCTGAGACCGCGACGATCGGAGGGGGAGTGAGGGCGGACAGGTCATAGCCCAGCGCCCGAGCCAGGACGTGCGTCTCGGGGCTGACGCTAGCAGGATCAAACCCAGCCAGCCACCGGGTGGCAAGCTCGGGGTCGAGCTTGCCCCGACCGGCCAGGTTCGGATCCCCGACCGCGCGGGCACCGGGAGGGCCCTCGCGCATCCTGTCGCCCTCGTAGGGCAGGGCCATGGCGTCCACGTAGTCAAGACCCAGCAAGTCGGTGATCGTCCGCAGAGGGGCTTCTGGCGACTGCACGAGGTCCTCGTAGGCCACCCGCACTTGACGGTCGGCAGGAATTCCCGCGAGAAAGGTCTGGATGTTCCGATTCGCGTACCACCAGATGCTACGGGCGTCCGGCGCGTAGCCCTGCAGGATCACCTCCGCCATCGGCATGTTCTCGATGCTCCGCGTCACGCTGCCCGGATGCCGGACAATCCAGATCCACCGCGCCTCCGGGAACCACCGAGCCAAACGGGTGAGCGCCCCTGGATCCGCCGAGAGGTGGGGGCACTTGTCGACGAGCAGCCGTCCGGCTGCGTCCCCTCCGCCGCCCGACCGGGGGGACAGCGCGTCGAACAAGATCTGGTAGACCTCCGGCACGGTCAGCGACTCCCAATCAGCCTCAAGCGCCTTGGCCTCGTCCACATCCAGAGCATACAGATCCATCAGCGTTCGACGCAATCCCCCCTTCTCCCAGTACCGCTCGTCCAGCTTCTTACGCCGCTCCGACATCGTCGCGAAGGGCGCGATCACCATCTCCGGGGGTGAAAAAAGCCGCGGGTGACCGGCGAGCATCACCCGCAACAGCGTGGTCCCAGAACGTGGAGCGCCAAGGACGAAAACAGGAGCGGACATCTCCGCCGGATAACGCCGTGCCAGAACGTCACCCGGGCCCCGGGCCCGGTTTCTTGATAGGCCCCCGCCCCCGTGCAGTGCCCCGTCTGCGATCACCCTGAGAGCCGCGTCGTGGACTCCCGCGATGCGGGAGAGGCGATCCGTCGCAGGCGCGAGTGCGAGGTGTGCACCCACCGGTTCACCACGTTCGAACGAATCGAGTTCCGGCTGCCGGTCATCCTAAAGCGGGACGGCCGCAAGCAGGCCTTCTCCCGCGAGAAGCTCCTCGCGGGGTTGCGGCTGGCCTGCCGCAAGCGGCCGGTCACCGAGGAGCAGCTGGAAGACGTCGTGGTTCGCGTCGAACGGGAGCTCTCGCGGCGCGCCGATCGGGAGGTCCCCACTCGGGAGTTGGGCGACATCGCGCTCGCAGCGCTCCGGGAGTTGGACGCCGTGGCCTACCTGAGATTCGCGAGCGTTTATCGGGCGTTCGAGGGCCCTCTCGACTTCTTGAACGTAGTGGGGCCGCTGCTGGACGGCGCGCTGCCACCCGCCGTGCGGCCCAAATGACGGGGGTCAACGCTGAGGACGAGCGGTTCATGCGCATGGCCCTTGAGGTCGCGCGCAACGCGTTGGGGCACACCGGCAACAACCCTGCGGTGGGCACGATCATCGTGCGCGGGCACCGGGTAGTCGCCCGCGGGTGGACCCAGCCGCCAGGAGAGGATCATGCCGAGCCGCACGCCCTCCGCCAGCCGAGCCCCGAGGAGGCCCGTGGGGCGACGCTGTACGTCACCCTCGAGCCGTGTTGCCACCATGGCCGCACCCCGCCGTGCACCGACGCCATCCTCAGGGCCGGGATTTTAAGGGTCGTTGTCGGCACGGTCGACCCGTTTCCGCTGGTCAGCGGTAGGGGGATCGCGCAGCTGCGAGAGGCGGGCGTCGTGGTCGACGTCGGCGTGCTTGAAGCTCAGTGCAAACACATGAACCTCGGCTTCCTGAGGGTCGTCGCCGGAGGGCTCCCGGAGGTGACGTTGAAGGCTGCGATCTCGCTCGATGGCCGCATCGCGACCGAGTCCGGCGATTCGCGATGGATCACCGGGCCCGAGGCGCGCGCGGCGGCGCACCAGCTCCGGTCCGAGCACGATGCAGTCGTGGTCGGCATCGGCACCGTGCTCGCGGACGACCCGGAGCTCACCGTACGGCTGGGATCCCGTCAAGGGAATCCCCTCCGCGTGGTCCTCGACAGCACCGGACGATCCCCGCCGTCTGCCAAGGTGCACGGGCTCGGCGCCCTCGTCTTCTGCACGGTCGACCACGCCCACGGGGCGCGAACCCGTGCACCCGCGGGCACCGAGATCGTCGGACTGGAGCCCGGCGAACAGGGCGGGAGGGTGAGCCCGCGCCGAGTCCTTGAGGAGCTCGCACGTCGCGGCGCCCGACGCGTGCTGGTCGAAGGCGGCGGGAAGATCCATCGGGCCTTTCTGGACGCAGACACCGTCGACACCCTTGAGCTGTTCACCGCCGGCAAGGTGCTCGCCGGGGGCCCGGGGTTCGTGGGCGGCCCCGGGTTCGCGCTGCCCTCGGCCTCCCGGTTCGCGTTGAGCAACACCCGACGAGTGGGCGCCGATTTGTGGACGACGTGGGACCGGGCGTGATCGGCCTATAGGGCGGGCTCAATTCCGCGGCCCCCCCACGCCACGTAGCGACGTCGGTTGGTGTCAGTTAATGTCAAAGCCGTTGCCCAATTCAGGTTTACCGTTGTCCGCCGCGCACCAACTGCACCGCCGGCTGGTCATGGTGTTTTCGGAGTGATCACCGCGGCCATGGGCACGGCGTGCGTGGCGTTCTACAGCTACTCGGGCGCGGTGGACATGGATGGCCTGCAGCGTGTGCTGCGTGTCCACGCGGCCCTGGTCGCCTCCGAAATCGATGGGGACGCCCACGCCGGAATCGGCGGATCCGGGGAGCCCGGCTACGGCGATGTGAAGCGGCTCATGCTCAGCGCGCGGGCAGCCAACCCGGACGTCCGCGGCATCTACAGCATGGCCGTTGGAAAAGACGGCGTGTGGCGCTTCGTCGTCGATTCGGAGAAACCCGGGAGCCCGCTCTTCGCGGACTGGGGCACCCCGTACGACGTCAGCCAGGATCCATGGATTCCCGGAGGCCTGCTCGGCCCGATCGCCAGCGGAGAGATCTGCACCGACGAATACGGGGTGTGGCTCTCCGGGTACGCCCCCATCCACGGCGCAAAGGGCGCGGCCACGAGCCCGCCGAACATCAGACCGCTGACGAGGATCGCCCAAGGCTCGATGCTCGCGTCGGCAGACTCGGCAGACTCGAAGGCGTCGGTGCTCGCGAAGCTCAACCTCAGGCGGCTCCCCGCGAAATCGAGGGTGCGCTCCACACGCAAGGGATCGGCGGCTGCACTGCTGAGCCCGGCGAAGATCTCCCCCCCATCGCTGGCCGTGATCGCCACCTGCTGGTCCAGCGCATCCGCGATGGGCGCCAGCACCTGTGCACCCGAAAAGAGCGCGTAGACCCATCCGCGGTGCGCTGTGCGTCGCTCGGCGACCGTCAAGGTGGGGAGGCCGTTCGCGTAGACCGGCACCAGCAGCCAGAACCCCGGTTGCCCGCCTGGCTCTCGCAACCCGATCAGTCGATCCTCGCCCAACTCACTGGCCTCCACCGCCGCACGCCCGGTGGCCGGATCCGCGGCGAGGTCGAAGCCCAGAGACCCGAGGTTCGCCGTAGCGGGTTCGATGTAGCGTACGACCAGATACTCCGGCCGCATCCCGTCCGGATGGATCGCGAAGTCTGGTGCGTCATCCGCCCGAATCGACTCAAGCTGCGACTCAAGCTCGGGATGCGGGATCGCCGCGATGTAGCCCACGCCCGTGAGGCCGGGATGGCGCTCGCCCAGCTGGAGCGCGTCCACGTACGCCTGCCACTCCGCACGGTCGACCGACCTAGAAGCGCGGAACAGGCCACGGCCGGACCACAACACATCGCGGTACCCCCGGAGGCGCTCGTCGACCTGAACGGCGGCACGGTCGACGCGCCGCTCGAATCGGACCGACTCCTTGTGCCTCACCTCGGCGACCAAGCGGTTTGCGCTGACGGCGGTGCCGAGCGCAACCGAAAGCGGGACAAGCACGGCCAAGATGCGCGCGACGCGGTCTGCGCAGGAAAGCGGGCCACCCATCGCCTGAACCTTACTTCGGGGAGGGTGTGAAGTCGACCGCCGCGCAGCGCTCTGTAGGGGCTGGGGCTACCGACCCGCGCACGATGCAGCGGGGCGACCGGTCTAGGAGGGCTACCGGTGGCGGATATCCAACCAGTAGATCCGATTCTACAAATCGTTACGGGGAGACGGCAGCCCCGGCAATACCAGCGGCCCCCTCGTCAGGGGTCCCGGCGTCAGCGGCAGCAGACGCGTCCGCCGAACCAGCGAACACCGCGCCGGCGATCATCCACGCGAATGTGACGAGCAAAAACGAGTTGAGTAGACTCGAAGTGCCGAGC
>SHYV01000180.1 GCA_009692605.1 Myxococcales bacterium | reverse complement strand
CGCCCCCGGCGCCGCCGCGCGGCGTCTTCTGGCCACGCGGCCGCTCAGCGAGCGGAGGGGGTGGCGCCAGCGGAGCCTCGGGCTCGGGGAGAACCGGCGAAGCGAGAGGCTCGGGGGAGTCGCCGCGATGGGGCCCGTCGAGCCCATCGGGTCCGTCGTCGATGTCCACGTCGACCCCGTGCTGCCGTGGGGCAGGTTCTGGCTCCGACACACTCTGCACGAAGAACATTGTGAAATCTCCATCCTCAGGACCGGAGACCGCAGGAGTAGGCGCCGCTTCGCCGACATCTTGCCAGAACTCAGCAGGCATTGGCGCCTCGCCGCGCGCGTCAGGGGCGGACGCAAGGCCGGCCGCCTGAGGTTCGTCGTCGTCCAGATCCAATACGAGCGGGCGCGCCGGCTTGCTGGGGGAAAATGCGTCATCGCGGGCTGAAAACCCCTCGACAAAGGCAGCTTCAGGGACGGTCGGCACCACCGGGGCAGCGTCGGCGAAGGAGCCGAGAACCGGACCACGGGCCCACTGCGCGACCGCCTCGGCGGGGGGCTCGGCGGGGGGCGCGGCGGGGGGCGCGGCGGGGGGCGCGGCGGCTTCCCACGAATCACGCCCGAGAAGCTCGGCCCAGGCCGCGGGCGAAAACTTCACCGCCTCGTAGCCTCCGCTCACCCCGCTGATCCGAACGAGCGCGACGATCTCCTCTTCCAGCTCGAAAACCCGAAGCGTGTCGAGGCTGCGGGGTACACGAGCATCGCCTCCCGGCGCCGCGTCCCGAGGCCGGCCCGCTTTCCGCAGGGCGCCATCAATGGCCTCGGCAGCGGCGCTGTCGACGCCGACCCCGTGGCCGCACAGCCGCCCTCCAGACAGTCCGAGCGCTTGGCCTCCATCCCCGCCCGCCGGCACGGGCAGCGGCCAAAGCGCGAGCCACTGCAGCGCAGCCTCTACCGCCGGGCCGCCGAGGCGCACCACCTCGCCGTCGGTGCCCCCGACCACCTCCCCCACACCGATACCCACCGCGGGGGGGGCGTCGGGAAAGTGCTGGCCGACGCTCAGCGCGAAGCGCAGCGCCGCGAGCGCGTCCAGAAAGACCACAAGCACGCAGTGGCCTATGTCGACGTTCACGCACCCCGCCGCGCCACGGGAGGCCTCGGCCCACGCCCGCTCCACCTGGAGCGGACCGACCCCGACCCGGGGGCGCCGCAGCCGGCCGAGCCCCACCGCCACCACCACGCCATGCACCGGCCCGTGCGGCACCACCAGCGCGCGGTCAGACCGCACGGCCCCCTCCGAGACGGGCGTGACGGCAGACGCCAACGCAGAGATTACATCCCAACGCCGCACCTCACGGAGCACGTCGACCAGCGCGGACGCCAGCGCCAACCCATGCTCAGGCCGCAGCAGGTCCCTCGCCAGGGGGGCGGGAATGCCCGCCCTGCTCAAGGCCCGAACGTCCGTAAACTTCGACAACTGGGGGAGGATCCAGGCGACGGCGTCCGCATCCCTGACCAGCGCGCGGGCGACATCATCGGCGCCTCGATCGGCCAGATCTGGGGGAAGGTGGCGCAGCATGAAGCTCATGTCGTCCGGCGTGCTCTTGGCGGCGGTGCGCCGCTCAAGCAACCCGGAGACCACCGTGCGGAGCGCAGTAGCGCCAGCGAGCACGCTCGCCGGAGGCACGCCGACCCCGTGCACCGCCGCGAGGAGCGGAAGGTTGGCTTCCAGATCCAGCGCACCCCGCGCAAACAACACAGAAAAGCGGGACCCCACCACGGCCTGAGCGAGGGCGGGAACCCTAATCCCTGCGGCCGCGAGCGACGCGAGGGCCGCCGCCATGCGGACCTGAATCCGACCCGCGAGCCCGCCAAGGAGCGTCCCCTGCTCTTCAGGCGGCAAGGCGCGAATGGTCGCCATCCGCGCAGCGATGGGCGCTGGTGGCGCGGACAACAGGGTCGCCGTCAGCCGCATCACGTCCAGCAACGGCACCACGCCGGCGCCGGGCGAGACCAGCAGACCCTCCGCCATGAGCCGGTGCAGCACATCCGTCAGCGGGTCCCGGTCGGGCGCCCCCGCTACCGGCGCCTCCGCCTCGCTCAAGGCGCTCTCCAGCGCGTGCCGAACCGGGCCGTCGAGCGCCTCGCCGCACGCCGAGTAGACGCTCCAGGACGACTCCAGCGCCGCCAACACCGGCAGCCCATCACTGACCTCCGGCAGAGCGGTGACCGCGGCCGGACCCGGATCGAGGCCGCGGGGCGGGCGGCGGCTCTCCCAGACGAGTCGACCAAGGGCATCGAGGTTCATATATTAACTCTCCTTCAACCGCTTCAACCCGATCTCGTCAAGGACGATCACACGTTTTCCCTCAGTGAGGATGAGCCCGTCGCGACGCATGTCAAGGATCGCAAAACTCACGGTCTCCCGCGTGGCGCCGATAAGGCTGGCGATCTCCTTGTGGGTCAGCTTCAGGTTGATGATGACCCCGCGGCTGTCGCGGACGCCGAAAGGTCCTGCAAGATCGATAAAAAGACCGGCCAACCTGGCGTGTGCGCTGCGAAAGAGCAGACTCTCCACGCGGTTCTCGAGCTGGCGGCGCCGGTCGCCCACCAGACGCATCATCTCCACGGCCAGCCCCGCGTTGCGCATCATGACGCGCATGAACTCATCCTTCGGGATGGTCAGCAGCGTGGTGTCCTCGTAGGCCTCCGCAGCGGTGTCGTGCGGCGAGGGCGAGACCATGGACAGCTCCCCGAACAGGTGATCCTTGGTCAGAAAATGCAGGGTCAACTCGCGCCCTTCGTCGTTGACCTTGAAGATCTTCACGATCCCCGAGCGCAACAAATATATCGAGGTCGCCAGGGTCCCTGAAGTCCAGATCGAAGCGCGCCGGCGCAGCTCATGCGTCTCGGAAACCTGATCCAACAGCTCCATTTCGCGCTCGGGGAGCGAAGAAAGAAGTGGATTCTGTCGGATATACCAGCCTTTTGTCTTGATCATTAGCGACGACCCGGGGGCGAGGCAGCGCGGGATACGCGCATTGTCGTCATCGTAACCCAAGGAGTGCATGGGGCTGCCCCCGAACCATGAGTTCCGCTGCCGCCGACGTCAACACCCGCACGCACGCCAGCGCGAACGCCAACCTTGGCCGCAGCACCAAGCCCGTCGCCATCCTGCTCGCCGCGGGTGGGAGCTCGCGTATGGGATCGCCGAAGGGCCTGCTTGACGTCGGTGGTGCCCCGCTGGTCTGCCGGCACATCGACGCGCTCACCGCCGCAGGGCTCGACGTCCTCGTCGTGATCGGGGCCCACGAGGACCACTACCGGGCGACGCTGGCCGACTCTTCGACATCGGTGGCCGTCAACCGGGAATGGGCCACCACCGGCATGGCCGACTCGTTGCGGATCGGTCTCGGCACTTCAGCCTCCTCGCCCCGCCCGTGGGCCATCGTCCAGCCCGTGGACGTGCCGCCCGCGAGCGCACGCACGCTTGCCTTGCTGATGGCGGCGCACGGCGACGCCGTCCCCACGTACCTCGGCGCGCCCGGACACCCGGTCCGCCTCACCGGAGGCCTGGCGCCGGGAGAGCGGCTCGATCAGCGACTCGCCCTCGCCCAGCGCGTGCCCGTCGACGACCCCGACTGCCTCCTCAACCTCAACACCCCCGCCGACTGGGAGCGCTGGCTCTTGGTGCGTCGAACCCGCGCGGTCGCACCTTGATAAGCCATCCAGTGCCCGTTCAACGGCCCGTTGTCCGACCCGATGCGCGGGCTGGGGATTCCCGGCACGCCGAAATGGTGCTCGCGATCAAGGCCGCGGCGCGCAACCAGATCCGCGAACGTGGCGCAGCGGCGCTCTCTCTCGGCGCGATCGCCCGGGCGCTCAACGTGACCACGCCGGCGCTCTACCGCTACTTCGACGGCAGGGACGCCCTGGTGACCAGCCTAGTGGCCGACGCGTATGAGGAGCTCGGCCAGACCCTCGAAGCTGCGGCAGAGTCCGCGCCCGCAGCGCTCGACCAACGGTTCGTCGCGCTGGCGCGGGCCTATCGGAAGTGGGCCTGCGCCAGCCCGCAGGAGTACATCCTGATCCACGGCGCGATCTTCCCCGGCTACCGCGCTCCGATCGAGGTGGTGGCTGCTGCCGCGCTCCGAAGCCTGCACCTCTTCGTAGATCTACTCGAGCGCGCTGAGTCACTCGGAAAGCTCCGCGTTCCCCGTGCCTACTCCAACCCCGAAGCCGTCGCCCGGCTGGGCCCAATTGCGCGCACGCTCCCGATTCCGATGGTCGCCACCGCGTACGCGACCTGGCTCTCCCTACACGGCCTGGTGTGGGAGGAGCTCTTGGGCCGGCTCCCCGGCGGACTAGGCGACGACGGCGCGCTCTACGAGCTCGAAGCTGCCGCGATCGCCGAGCGGCTCGGGTTGGTCGACTGACCCCGCCGGGGGGAACGTCAACACCCCAACCGTCTCCTTAGCGAAGCCTGCCAGTGGCTCGGCACGGCCACCATCAGCTCGTTGCACCAATCCTCCAGCTCCGCCCGCGCCTGCTTCTGCTCTTCGATCCCTGAGTAGGACGCCGTCAGCGCCAACCCCTCGGTGACCAGGAGGCGAAAACCCCTCATGCTCGCGAGGTGCGTGCCCGCTCTGGCGTTGGCCACCGCGCTCGGGCGATCCCCCATCGCCGCGAGGGCGCGAGCGATCTGGAACTGCACCAGCACCCGCCGGTACACCGGCAGGCCGGGCAAAGCCGCCATCGCCTTGCCGAGCATCTGCTTTGCTCGCTCGGGCTGGCCGGCCCGAGCCGACAGACGCGCACGCAGCGCGTCCACCGCCGGCCCGTAGCGCTCGGGATCGTGCACGGCGGCCGCGCGGGCGGCCTCCTCGATGTACTTCCCGGCGCCATCGTAGTCGCCGCGCTCGGCCGCCACCCTCGCCAGCATCCACGCGGGGAGCAGCTCCTCACCCGGAGTCGGGATGGTCCGGGCGAGCGCCACCGACTGCAGCAGCTCCTCCTGCGCCACGTCCAAATCGCCGGCGAGGAACGCGGTCGACCCTCGAAGGCATCGCGCCGCCATCTCACCGAGCTTGTGACCCGCCTGCTGGGCTTCAGTCAGCGCCTCGCCGAGCGCGCGCCACGCTCCCACAACATCGCCCTGCCCCAGCAACACCTCGCCGAGGTTGCACAGCGCCAGTGCCCGCTGCGGCTTGTTTCGCAGCTCCTTGAGCAGGGTCTGCGCCTCGGCCAGCCCGCTGGCCGCGCTGGCCAGGAGACCCCGGCTCGCCTGAACCGCCGTGAGCGCCAGGAGCAGGTTCGCCCGGCTGTCCATGAGCTCAACCCCATTGGCCAAAACCAGCCCTTCCTGCGCGCGCGCTTCGCAGGCATCGAGATCGCCCCGGCTCCAGGAGACGCCCGCCAACACGATGAGCGCGTCGGCCAGAATGTCCCGATGGTGCTGCTGGCGCGCCTTCTCAAGGACAGCCACGACCTCTTCCTCGGCCCCGTCGAGATCACCGAGCCCACGAAGGACCCGGCCAAGGAGCACGCGCAGCTTCATCGCCGCCCGCGCGTCGCCGCCCTGCAGGTCCAGCGCGCCGGTGACGGCATCGCGGGCGTCCTGCCAGTCGCCTCGGACGTAGTACACGCTGGCCCGCACACCGAGCAGCTCCTGCTTTGAGGCTCCGAACTCCTCGGCAGAGAGATCAACTCGCGCTGCGTCTTCTACGGCTCCCGCGCGGTCGCAAAGGTCCATGGCCTCACTGATCAAGCTCCGGTCTCGGAGCCGGCTCGCCGCGGAGATCAAGTAATGCCAGGCCTTGCCAGCCTCTCCGGCGCGCCGGTAGTGGTCCCCGATCGCCTCGGCCGCCTGCACATCGTGGCGGTGTCGCATCTCCAGCACCTCCGCGATCCGGCGGTGCATGAACGACCGCCGCTCAATGTCGAGCTCGCGGTAAAGCACATCGCCGAACTTTGAGTGCGCGAGGTCGAGCCAAACCTGATCGCCGACACGGCGCTGGCGGATGATCCCGACGTCCTCGAGATCGTCGAGCAGGCTGCCCGCCTCGTCTTCGTCGATGTCCAGCACATCAAGCAGGACGTCGAGTTCGATCTCGCGCCCGCTCACCGCGACCGCCTCGGCCAGCTCACGCTCGGCCGGATCCAACGGCTGCAAGCGGGCGCGGACGACCTGCCGCACCCCCGGCGGGATCTCGAAGTGGCCGGACACGACCTCGTCGACGTCCGAGACCAGCCGCCAGCGCAGCCCCTGCCGCTCAAGGATGCCCTGACCCATGAGGTGCTGTAGGAACAACGTCAAGAAGAGCGGCGAGCCCTCGGTCTCCTGAAACAGGCGTTCGGTCAGGGCCTGCGCCGGGCGTCCAGAGCCGAGCAGCGAGTCGATCAGCGCCGCGATCGACGGGCGCCCCAGCGGCGGGATCTCCAAACAGTCAGGCACAACACCCGCCAAGACCCCTTTCCGAAGGGACTGCAACCGGGGCGACGCGCGATCCGGACGCAGCGTCCCGATCAGCAGGACCGGACGGTCAGCGAGCAGCCGGGCGATGTGGACGAGGCCGTCGAGCGTAGGGAGCGGACTGTAGTGCAGGTCGTCCACCAACAGCACCACCGGCCCGTCTTCCGAAAGACGCTTCACCCCCTCCACGATGGCGTCCTGCAGCCGCTCGCGCGCGTTCATGGCGGGAGCGTCCACCGCGGAGGTCGTGCGGAACCCAGCGATCGCCGCGGGCAACCCCGAGGAGGCCCGGTTACCCAACTCCCGGAGCACGGTGGTGGCGAGGCGGAGCAGCACGTCCACCACCCCTTCGCGCGGGGAGATGCGGTCCCGCAGGCAGGGCATCCCAAGCAGCGCGACATGCGAGTTGACCGCGTCGAGCAGCCGGGTCTTCCCCGCACCCTCCGGCCCTTCCAGCAGCAAGACCCGCCCCCGGCCGTCGCTCATCGAGGCGACGATGTCGTGGACCCTCGCCTCTTCGGCGTCGCGCCCCACCAGAGGCGGAAGCCAGGCCCCCGCGACCTCACCGGCGTCGGTCTCGAAATCAAGCTCCAGCCGGAACAGGATCTCCTGAGCCGAGCGGTACCGGTCCCGGGGCAGCTTCTTCAGCAGCCGCATGCAGACCTCGTCGAGGTGCTCCGGCACCCCGGGATCGACGTCGCGCGGGCTGGGGATCGACTGCCCCCGGTGCAGCTCGAGGTAGCCGGGAAGGTCCTTGGCCACAAAGGGCCGACGCCCGGTCAGCATCGCGAAGAGGATGATCCCCAGCGAGTAGAGGTCCGAGCGGTGGTCGATCGGCTGGCCCTGAATCTGCTCGGGGCTGGCGTAGGCCCAGGTCCCAACGAGGGTCGTGGACGCCGCAAGGTCGGCCGAGGGGTCGAGATCCTTGACGATGCCGAAGTCTGTCAGCTTGCAACGCCCCTCTGCGTCGATCAGGATGTTCGATGGCTTCAGATCGCGGTGCACCAGACCACGGCGGTGGATGTAGGCCAACGCGCGGCAGAGCTCAACGAGGATCTCCTCGCAGCGACGCCACCGGTCCCCCGGGTCATAGGTCCGAAATGCGTGGATCAGCTGATGGAGGTCGGTGCCATCCACGAACTCCATCGCGATGTAGGGGTGCCCCCACAGGTCGCCGTAGGCGTCCACCCGGATCACGTTGGGATGCCGGAGACGGGCGAGCGCCCGAAACTCCCTCTTGAACCGGGTGAGACCGGTGCTGACCCGGTTGGCCTTGAGCACCTTGACCGCCACATCGCGCCCGTCCGGGTCGGTGGCCAGGACCACGTGCGCCATGCCACCCTTGCCGGCCACCCGACGAAACACGTACGGCCCGATGCGCGCCCCAGGTTCAAGGATCATCCCCCCGATGTCGAGGGTCAGCGCAGCGGCAGCGTCGGCGGGATCGGCCATGGACCTGACCCTACTTGCGCGCGTCCAGCCAGCGGGTGGTCTGTCCGATGATGTCGCGATCCGCGACGGTCGCCCAGTCCTTGAGGAACTGCTCGTTGCCGCGGTCGGTCATCGGATGGAGCACCATCTGCTTGAGGACCTTGAACGGAATGGTCGCCACATGAGCGCCCGCCTCGGCCGACTGAACGACGTGCAGTGGGTCACGGATGCTCGCCGCGAGGACGTTGGTGGTGAGCGCCGGGTCATTCGCGTAGATCTTGACGATGCTGCGGATGAGGTCCATGCCATCGACCCCGAGATCGTCAAGCCGCCCGATGAACGGCGAGATGTAGGTGGCCCCGGCTTTGGCGGCGAGCAGCGCCTGGCTGGCCTGAAAGCACAACGTCACGTTGGTGCGGATGCCCTGGCTGCTCAGCGCCTTGCAGGCCTTGAGCCCTTCGGTGGTGAGCGGCACCTTCACCACCACGTTCCGGTGTACGCGGGCGAGCAGCGTGCCTTCCTTGATCATCGTCGGCGCGTCCTGCGCGACCACCTCGGCCGATACCGGACCGTCGACGAGCTCGGCGATCTCATGGATGGTGGCGATGAAATCGCGCCCCTCCTTGGCGATGAGCGAGGGATTAGTGGTGACGCCGTCCAGAACGCCCCAGGAGTGGGCTTCACGGATCTCGGCGAGGTTGGCGGTGTCGATGAAGATTTTCATGCGCGACCCCTAACCTCTTCCACATCAACCGCCGGAAGGGCCCTCAACTCGCCCGGCGGACGGCGGGGCGAGCGCTGGGTGGGCCGCTTGGCGGACCCGCCGCTCGGCAGACCCGCCCCCTCCCGAGCGGCGCCAGCCTTCCACCGCCGCGCGCTCCTCCGGCAGCAGCCCGTAGGCCTCTCCGACCAAACGGTCCAGCTGTACACGATCCTTGAGGATGACCGCCGCGTTGGCCTGTCCAAGGCGCTGACCGAGCGCGGTCAACCTGCCCGCGAGTCGAAGGGTGAGCAGCGGGGGGCACGGGATCGCGCGCAGGTGGCCGATCTTGAGCTGCGGCAGCACCGGTTGGCGGGCATCCCGGAACCGCATGGCGTGGAGCCAGCGGACCGGGGTCGAGTTGAGCAGGGCGAGCAGCAACCCGGCGGGCCAGTCCTCCGTTGGGTAGACGGCGAGCAACGAGTTCCGGAAAGCGGCGCCGTCGCTGAGCGCGGCGACGGGGAACCGGGCGGTCTGTCGGAGCACAATCGCGACCGCCTCGTACTCTGCAGGACGGCGAAGGCGACGCCCGAGCGCTGCGGCATCGACGTGGATGCGCGGGGGAAGGAGCTGGAACTCCCGGACGTCGGCGCCCTCCCGGACCGGCGTATCGAACCGCCCCTCGGGCGCGCCGGTGGTACGAAAGTCCGAGAGCACCGAGGTGTTCGAGTGCATGCCGCGTTCGCCGAACAACCCGGCCGGAAGACAGGGCCACGTCGCGGCGCGGCCGAGCAGCCCCTTCGCCGTCGCGTCGAGGTCGGGTCTCGCGATCGGCCAGGGGGTGCCGTGCTCGGCGTCGGTCCGCCCGCCCTCCACACGCACCGACACGAGCGCCATGCACGGCTGGGTCACCCCCTCGAAGCGTCCTTCACCGAAGTCCGACAATTCCCCCGGAAAGGCGCACAGCGCGTCGTGGGCTCGGCGGGTCGGCTCGTAGCCACGAAGCTCGGAGACCGAGGACGGCACCACGAGCCCGAGGCGGCCGCCGGGCTCGCCCCCCCGCCCGGGACGCAACAGCCGCGCGGCCTGAAGGATGAAGTTGCCGTGCGTGCTCGGATAGCCGGCGAAGCTCGGGAAGAACGCCCTGTAGTAGGACCTGACCCCCTCCTCCAGCGGCTGGGCCGCCCGTCCGGCGTGAGCGATCCACGGAGGATTGCCGATGACGACGTCAAAACCACCGCGGCCGTACACCGCTGGGAACGCCGAGTGCCAATCAAAGGCGTCCCGGTGCGCCGCCTGAGCGTCCAGCGTGCCGCCGATCAGCGCATTTCCCCGCTGAACGGCGCGCCCTGACCCGAACAGCGGCCCACCAGTTCGGCCAGTGAGCCGCCACAGGCTCAAGGTGCAGAGGTCAACGGCCACCGGGCCAAGATCAACGCCGAAGATGCAGCGCTCAACGACGTCGCCGAGGGCGTCCTGCAGCAGCGCTCCAAACTCGGGCCCGCGAGGCCCCCCCCCGCCGCGGACACCGGCTAGGGCAAAAGCAAGACGCCTGGCCGCAGCGACAAGGAACCGGCCGGACCCGCACGCCGGATCGACCACGGCGAGCCGGAGGATCGCAGCATCGGGGTCGGAGGCCCGCGCCGCCCACTGGATCATCGGGTCAAGCGCGGCGTCGAGCACCGCATCGATCAGCACGGGCGGCGTGTAGTAGGTGCCAGTGGCCCTGCGGTCACCACCGACCACGGCGTCGAGGCTGAAGCCGCCTGGCCCGCTTCCCAGCCGCGGGACGCGGGTCAGCAACGCTTCATAGACGCTGCCAAGCTCGTCAGACGGGCCGGGGGCAGGCGAGCCCGGCCCGGGAGAGCCAAGATCGGGCGAGCCCAGAGCGGGCGCGCACGTCCAAAGGTGCAAGGTCGAGCGCAGCCCGGCGAGCGCCGTCTCCAGGTCGCGCTCCGAAATGCTGGCGGAGGCAAGGTCGCGGTCCTCGGGGTGCCTCCCCCGGAGGGCGTCGGCGAGCCCCGACCAGGACAGCAGGCCGTCGTCCTGCTCGGTGACGATCCGGACGATGAGCCGGTAGGTG
>SHYV01000179.1 GCA_009692605.1 Myxococcales bacterium | reverse complement strand
CGCCCCGGTGACCGAAGGCGCGGCGCTCCTCATCGCGACGGTGTGGCTCGGCTCGGCCGCGCTCGTCGCCCCGGGCACGCTCTACGCCTGCCTGACCAGCCGGTCACGAGCCGGAGACGTCCTCCTTCCGCTGCTGCTCTTCCCGCTCGTGGTGCCGGCGTTGTTGGGCGCGGTGAAGGCCACCGAGGTAATCATGCTCGGCGACCCCATGGGCCGGCTCTCGAGCTGGCTCGGTCTGGTCTTCGCGTTCGACGCGATCTACTGGAGCGTCTGCGGTCTACTCTACCCCTTGCTGCTGGAGGACTAGGTGCCGCGCGTGACCCCTGTAATCGGTGTGATTGGCGTCGTATTGTTCGTCGTGGGCTCGTACAACGGCCTCTACGTCGCGCCGGCTGACCGCTACATGGGCGACATCCAGCGCATCATGTACGTGCACGTCCCGTGCGCATGGACGGCGATGGTGTGCTTCACCGTCAGCGTCATCGCCGGGCTTGGCTGGGTGATCAGCCTGCTTCGGCGCCGTGGTGTGAGCGAAGCGGCCTCGCGGCCGTGGGTCCTCGACGATTGGCTCGAGTCCTCGATCGAGGTGGGCGTCGTGTTCGGGGCGCTGCTGATCGTTCAGGGCATGATCTGGGCGAAGCCGACGTGGGGCGTGTACTGGACGTGGGACCCGCGGCTAACCACCGTCGCGGTCATGGAGCTGATGTTCGTGGCGGTGCTCGCGCTGCGGGGCTTTGTCGAAGAGCCGGTCCGCCGCGCGACCTGGTCCGCCGTCGTGACCCTGATCGCCTACGTAAACGTGCCGCTGGTCTACTTCTCGGTGCGCTGGTGGTCGTCGTTGCATCAGGTGCAGTCCACCGTCGAAGAGGTGGACAAGGCCATCCAGACGCCGCTCGCGATCAACGCGTTCGCGGTGTTGTTCATCGGCATCGGGCTGATGGGCGTCCGGGCAATCCTCGCCCGGATGACCCGGGAAGCTCTGCTCGTTGACGCCGGGGGAACCCAATGACCGGAGTGATGCAGGGCCACTTTGACACCGTGCTGCTCGCGTACGGATTGACGACGGGCGTGCTCATCGTTTACCTCGCGGTGGTCATCCACCGGATCCGCACCGAACTTCGGGAACGCGGGTCGGCCACCTTCGGCCCTGACCAGAAATGAACATCGCCACAGACTGGACGCCCGGCGCCATCGCCCTCGGGATAGCCGCAGCGATTGGGATCTTTGTCGCGTTCAGGGTTCGTCACCGGCCCCGTCCAACGACTGACGGCCGCCCGGACGAGTCGACCAGCGACGACCTCGTTCGCCAGCGGGATGCCCTCTACGAGCAGATCCGCGCGCTGGACGCCGACCCCGGATGGCGGGCGGACGACCGCGCCGCCGAGCGCCTTCGGTTGGTCATCGAGGCGGCGCGGATGTTGCAGGCGTTGGATGCCAGCTCGACGCCGAACGCGGCGACTCGCCCAGCAGCGGGCCCAGCAGCGGGCCCAGCAGCGGGCCCAGGCCCTGTCAAGCGCTCCAGCCCGTGGATCCACGCCGCGATCGGCGGAGCTGCGGGCGTGTTCGGTGCGATGCTGGTGCTGGGGATTCAGGACTACACCAAGGAGAAGCCTGCGATGGCGCCCGACCCGGTCGCTGGGGCGACGAACAACTGCGAGACCGTCACCGCCACAGCCAAGATGGCGGCCGACGCCGCGCCCGGCGACGTGCACGCCCGGCTGGTCTATGCGCGTTCCCTGCTGGACTGCAGCGACGTCAAGGGCGCGTTCGACCAGACCCAGAAGGTGACCGAATCCGACCCCGGCAACGCCGACGCGCGCACGCTTCAGGCCGTGGTCCTGCTTCAAATCGGGGACGTCGAGATGGCCACTGGCCTGCTGGACAAGGTGATCGCCCTGCACCCCGACCACGTGGAGGCGCTCGGCTACCGCGGCGCGGTCTACCTGAACGCTGGCCAAAAGGAGCTGGCGATCGCAGCGTGGGAGCGAGTGATCGTGCTCGACCCGTCGCAAGCAGAGGCCGTCGGGCCGCTGATCGCCATGGCTTCCGCCCCCGCAGCAAGCGGCGAGCCCAACGCAGGGCCCAACGCAGGGCCCAACGCAGGGCCCAACGCAGCGGCAGACGCACCGCCCACCGCGGCAGACATCACCGGGACGGTCCGCTGCGACGGCTGTACCGACGGAACCGCCCCCTACGTCTTCATCTACCTGCGCCCCTCCGGGCAGGAGCGCGGTCCCCCCGCGGCGGCAAAGAAGCTCCAAAACCCGACCTTCCCCATCGAATTCCGTCTGGGGCCCGCCGACTCCCCTATGGGCGGTGCCTTCCCCGAGGACGGCACGCTCACCGTCCGGGTGGACCTCGACGGCAACCCGACCACCCGAGAGCCGGGCGCACCCGAAGGCCGACTGGAGCACGTCAAGCCCGGGCAGGCGGGCCTCAGCGTGGCACTGCAGGCACCATAGCGCACCAGGATCCGATGCCTCTCCAGCTCATCTCATCGCCGCGCCACGCGGGGATCCTCTGTCTGGCGCTGGTCGGAGCCTGTGTTGCTCCCGGACCGGCGTCTCCCGTTTCGGCCGATGACACGGCCGATGACACGGCCGATGACACGGCCGATGGCGCAGCCGATGACACCGGCGTCGAGCTCCGGAGCGTAGACACGACCGTCGTCCAGGCGGACGGGCGAAATGTCTACACGGTCAGCTGGGACACTCCCGAGCCCGGCATCGCGGAGGTCGCCTACGGGGAGCTGGGCGCGCTCGACCACGTCGCGGTGGGCACATCGAGCGAGGATGGGCTGCATCATCAGGTCGTTCTGGCGGGGCTGGCGGGCGGCGTACTTTGGACCGCGATGGTGGATGCGCTCACTGCCGGTGTACACCATCACAGTGACCCGTTCGATCTGTCGCCGGCCGCCCCCGAGGGACTGCCTGCTCTCAACGTCACCACCCCGCCGACGGACGCGGTGACGGGGTTTGCCCTGACGGTGCTTGAGGACGACCCGAACGGCTTCGTCGCCGTTCTGGACCGCCTGGGGCGATACGTCTGGTGGCAGCAGGTTGATCAGCTCGGTGCTTTCCGGGCGCTCTACGACGAAGGTTCGCGCTCGGTCTACTGGCTTGCCAACGAGCGGGCCGGGAGCGCGCTTTGGCGCTCTGCGCTCGACGGTCAGCCCGAGACCGTCGTCACGCTTCCGCGGACCCACCACGACCTCACCCCCGATCCGGACGGCGGCTGGTACGTCCTGGCGTACGACGAGCGGGTGGTCTGGATTGAAGGCGAGGATATCGAGGTGGTCGGGGATCAGCTGCTCCACGTCTCCGCGGATGGCGCCGCGGTGACCACCGTGTGGACCTCGTGGACCGAGTTCCCGTATACGGCGGAGATGGTGCAGGGAGAGCGCGCACCCGAGTATCCGCACACCAACTCGCTGAGCGTCGATCCGGAGACCGGCCTCGTCCTGTTGTCTCTGTACCTCGCCGACAGCGTGATCCTGATGGACCCGGCGACCGGGCTCGCCGTTTGGAGGATGGGAGGGGCAGATTCAGACTGGGCTGTCGCGGAAGGGGGGACCTTTGCACACCAGCATTCCCCGGTGCTGCTGGATGGCGGCACGCGTCTCGTCGTGTTCGACAACGGGAGCGGCGAGCGCGCGGATCCGGCTCAGGCGTCGATCTATGCGCTCGACCACGCCGCCCTGACCGCGACGCGGACGTGGACCTACGACCAGGGCGGCGTCCACCTGAACATCACCACGGGGAGCGCCATCCCGGTCGGAGCCGAGGGGAGCGTGCTGGTGGCATGGGGGAGCGATGCGGTGATCACTCAGGTGTCGGTCGGGGGGGAGGTCGAGTGGCAGGTGGAGCACGACGGCGAAAAGTTCGGGTACACCTCCCATCTGGCCGACTTCGTCGGCTCCAGCTGGTAGCTGGCCGGTAGCTGGCCGTCTCCTCACGGGTAGAAGGTGTCGAAGACCTCCGCCCCGAAGATCATCGATCCGGTGCCGGCCTGCGCATGCCAGGCCACTTGGCCGGCCTCGTTGAATACGATGGCTTCGCCTCTCTCGGCCCAGGTCGACGCGACCCCGCCCGTGCCGAGGCTCGTCGCATCCGTGAAGGTGCCGGACCAGGCACCCGTCGGGTGCGGGTACTCGGCGACGACCGTGGCCTCGTGGGAGGTCGTATCGAGGGCGTATTGAACCACGCGCGACCCGTAGGTGGGGCTGCCGTTGTCAAACAGCTGGACCCCATCGGCCGTGCGCTGGGGGGCGTGCTGCGGCCCGAACCCGCGGTCATCGAGGAAGGAGAAATCGCCTCCGTCCCCGCCGAGCTGCCAGAGGATGTCTCCGTTGCTCGCGTCGATGCTGTAGATGCTCTGGAGGTAGAAGCTCGACACGAGAAACGTGTCGGTGTCTGCGTCATAATCGAGCCCGTTGGCGTGGGTCCACTCTGCGCCGACCGGGTTGAACGTGCTCGACCAGTGCTCCAGCACGACGGGGGTGAGGTCGTCGAACGCGTCCCACGCGACGCGCTGTGCGCCGTCCGCGGCGAGGACCACGATCTGATCACCGACCACCTCCCAGCCATTCCACTCGCGCACCGTCGAGGAGAGGTAGGCCAGCTCCCCGCTGGGAAGTTCGACGAAATCATGGTGGCCGGCAGGCGTCGAGAGCCGGGAGATGACCTCGCCGGTCAGCGCGGTGCGCACGATGCACCCCGCCTCGAGGCTGAGGATGGACTGGTGGTCGGCCGAGAACCTGGACGTCCACACGAACCCCGTCGCCTCCGTCGCGGTAAGGACACCGCCCCTCCGGTCGCACACCCGACCTCAACGCCGCCCTCGACGCCCCACGCAGACCCCTACCCGGCGATGTGCACGCCCACCTTGGTGACCCGCACCGCCTCCAACCCCAGCAGGTGCACGATCTCCTTCGCCTTTCCCGGCTTGCCGGCCACGTCCTGAAGCGAGACGCGGATCACGCCGTCGTCGTCCTGCTCCATGGACCGGATCATCGCCCGGACGTCGACTTCGATGCGGCCAGTCCCATCGGGGCCCGCCGCCTTGCTCTTGCGGCTCACCGCGATCGCACCGCTCTGCAGGACGACCTCGATGCGTTCGCGCACATCGGGCGCACCCCGGATGACGTAGTCGGCCCCAACGATGACCCCCATCAGCGACGGTGCTTTCAGGTCCACCTCGGTGGCCCCATACACCTCGAAGCCCGCCGGCGCGCTGCCCCTCAACCGTGCGGCGACGTCCTCCGGGCTCCCCGACACGGTCAGCACCACGTCGAGGTACTCCGCCGTGCTCTCCTCACCGACCGCGAGCGCGGAGCTGAACGAGAGCCGCGGAAGGGGGTGGAAGCCCTGACTGTACGCGACGGGCACCTTCGCCCTCCGCATCGTGCGGATCCAGGCGGTCTGAAGCTCAAGCTGCGAGAGGAAGCGGGCGTCGCCAGTGCGGCCGACGTGGATCCTGACCCGCTGCCGGGCGGCGGCGCTCTCCGCCTGGGTCGGCTGGGGAGGCATGGGCTTGCGGGTCCAGACCTTCTCCTCCTTGGCACCCTCAATGTTGTCTCGCAGCATGTGCGCGCACAGCGGCCGCAGCACGTCGATGACGCCGCACCGGTGGCATTTGGAGTGCCGGCAGTCCTGAGCGTGCTTCAGCTCGGTCGCGCGGTTCCAGTCATCGACGAACCACGACTTGGGCACGTGGATGTCGATGTGATCCCAGGGCAGCCGCTCGTCGAGGGACCGCTCGCGCAGCGCGTCCTTCACGTCGTAGCCGGTGCTCTGGATGGCACGATCCCAGGCCGGGAAGTCCAGATGCTCGCTCCACGCCTCGAATCGAGCGCCGTTCTTGAAAGCGGCCTCGATGAGGTCGCCGGCCCGGCGGTCGGCACGCGACACCAACCCCTCGAGGAACGTCTCCTCGGGGTGGTGCCGCCCGAACTTCACGCCCTTCATGGTCTTGAACTGGTCGCCGAGCAGCCGCTGACGGCGATCGGTCTCGTACATGTCGATCTGCTCGGCCCACTGAAAGGGCGTGAACGGCTTGGGGACGAAGGTGGACACGCCGGTCCGCACCATGGCGCCACGGTTGTGCTCCCGCCCCGCCCGGATGGTCCGCTGCGTGAGGTCGGCGATGGCCAGAATGTCGTCATCCCGCTCAGTTGGCAGACCAATCATGAAGTAGAGCTTGACGTGGTTCCAGCCCTTGGCGTAGGCCTGCGACGACATCTGGATCAGCTCTTCGTCCGGGATCCACTTGTTGATCACGGCCCGAAGGCGCGGGCTGGCCGCCTCTGGCGCGAAGGTCAGGCCCGTGCGGCGGGTATCGGCGACCATGTCGGCTAGCTCGACCGAGAAGCTGTCCAGCCGCAAGGACGGCAGCGAAACCGAGACGTTCCTCGGCTTGGCGATGCGCACCGACTGGTCCACCATCGCCTTCACGCGCGAGTAGTCGCAGGTGGACAGCGAGACGAGGCTGACATCGTCGTACCCCGTCGCGTCCAGCGTACGCTCCAGCAGGTCGCCCAGATCGGGCAGCGTGCGCTCGCGCACCGGTCGGGTGGTCATGCCGGCCTGACAGAAGCGGCAGCCCTGCGTGCAGCCCCGCAGCACCTCGAGCGACACGTGGTCGTGCACCTGCTCGGTGAACGGCACGACCGTCGCCACCGGGAAGCTGGCGACGTCGAGCGCGGCGACGGTGCGCTTGGCGATCTTGGGCGCGTCGACCGGCGGCCGGATGCTGCCGTCCGGCAGGGTCTCCATCGGGTAGCGCGCGGGCACGTAGATCCCGGGCACCTTCGCGAACGCGTCGAGCCGGGCCTCCCTGCCCTGCACGGTGCGGAACACCTCTGCGATCTCGACCACGACGTCTTCACCGTCGCCGATCACGAAGAAGTCCATGAACGGCGCGAGCGGCTCGGGGTTGAACACCGCCGGGCCCCCTGCGAACGTCAGCGGGTCGGTCTCACGACGGTCGGTGGTCCGGAGCGCCAGACCGGCCAGATCGATGACGTTGAGGATGTTGGTGAAGGTCAGCTCGGACTGCAGCGTGAACCCGATGCCGTCGAACTGATCGAGGGGGTCCTTGGACTCCAGCGCGAACAGCGGCAGCCCCTCCCGCCGAAGCGCCGCCTCAAGGTCCTTAGCGGGCGCGTACACCCGCTCTGCCCAGACGTGCTCAAGCTTGTTGAGGATGCCGTACAGGATGTGCAGGCCGAGGTTCCCGAGGCCGATGTCGTACAGGTCGGGAAAACACAGGGCGAGCCGGACGCTCACCGTGCCCGCGGCGACGGCGTCCTGCTTGTGGATGCTGTTGACCTCGGTGCCGAGGTAACGGCTGGGTTTCTCCACCGTGGGGAGCAGACGGGCAAGGGCGGGGGGGAGCATGCGGCGCCGGTATCCCCGTCGCGCAAAGCGGGTATGATGCAATCTTGATGGAGGTCGCGTGCGCTACAGCTACCCCCGCCTACGCAGCCCCAGCAAGAGACCGAACGGCAGCACCAGCGTCCACGCCGTCGGCACCTCACCCGTTGAGCAGCCACCGCAGCTCTCGGACGAAGAGCTTCCGCTGTCCGTGGTCCCTCCGCAGCCGCCGCAGCCCGAGCTGCTCTCGTAGGTCACCGCGCCGATCCATGCGTATGCGCCGAGCCAGTCGCCGTTGGTGCCCGCGGCGGCCATCTGCAGGTCCTGCAGGCCGATGCCGTTCGAGCTGGGGAGCGCGAAGGCCAGCTCGCCAAGCAGCCCGCCCAGAACGGTGTCCAACACCCCGGCGAGCGAAGTGCCGAAGCTGCTCTCAATGGCGGCGCTGGCCTCCGGGACGAACTCGTTGTAGGTCACGGTGGGGTCGAGCGCCAGTGGGTTGATGTCGAGCGCGATCGCGAGGTTGCCGGTGGTTCCGTCCAAGGTCGGGTCCACCCCGACCGGACCGTTCAGCGTGACCGCCACCATCCGGGACATACGCCCGTCCAGCTCCGCAGCGAGCTCGAGGTCGAGATCGTGGATCTGGACGTCGATCGCGTGGGACCCGGTGTACTCAACCGTGGGCGCGGCCCGCGGCACCGTGGTGAGCGACATGGGCTTCGCGTCCTCGTCCGCAGGGAAGAGGTCCGAGAAGGCATCGCCCGTCAGCATGTTGAGGATCGACGAGTCCAGCGGGAAGCTGTCGTTGTCCGGAGCGAGGCTGAAGCAGAGCAGGCCGCCGCGCCAGAGGGAGTACATCGCCTCGTTCGCAAAGTCGTCGGACAGCGCCAGGCCGAGGTGGAACGGAGAGTCCACACCGGACGGAGCCACGCCGATGGACGGCGCGTTGGAGAGGGTCTTGAGCGAGGTGCCAGGGTCGTAGGGGGCAACACAGGTGGCGGCATCCGCGCTCATGGAGCCCGCCATCGTGAGGCGGACGCCGCTGGGCTCGATCACTACGTCGGAGGGGTACAGCTTGACGTGGGCGGCCACCCCGTTGAGGTCCAGATCCTGATCGATGTTGGCGGACGCAAACGCCTCTTCGATCGTCGTCTCCAGCGTGGGCCCGAGGTCCGCGACCGCGCTGTCCAGCTGGCCGGCCACCTGATCGATGATCAGCTCGTACAGCGAGAGGCCGAGGTACCCAAGCACATCCTCGATGTCCTGAATGAAACAGTCGAGGACGATGTCGTCCCCAGAGAGCTCATAGGTGACGTTCGGGGTGCCGACCGTGGCGTCAAGCGTCGTGGATCCGTCACTCGCGGTGACGATCTCGAGCGCCATCGTGGTTTGGAAGTGGACCGGGAAGCCGATGACGTACCCGCCGCAGTCGGTCTCCCCGCAAAAGAGCTCGTAGCTCAGGATGAACGGGTCGGTCACGTCGTTCACGTTGACCAGCAGGTCGGCGCTGATGTCGAGTACGCCGTTGCCCGGCACGATGTTCGCGTCGATGACCTGGATTCCCACCCAGCCGCCAACCAGCGCGTAGGCGTAATTCACGCACCAGTAGCCGCCCGAATCGCTGGTATCAGGGATCTCGATGCTGCTGGGGATCAACGCCGGGATCAGGGCGGCGATGGCCTCAAAGCCCTGGGGGGTGATATCGACCGTCGCGGCCTCGGGGATGGTCTCTCCCGACGCCCAGTCAGCGGCGAGGGCGCGAGAGGACACGCCAAGGAGGGCGTGCGTTGCAATCAGCATCGTAAACATAAGGACGTGCTCCGGACGTACCGCACGACAATAGCCTCGTCAGGGCGCATAAAGCAAGGGCTGAGCGCAGCCCCCGGTACCATTTGCCATCGACCCCAGCGAACCTCCCGCGCTACGTGGACAACGGCAGGAGCGCAGTTGAGGTCCACGCAGGCACCCGGCCCGCACAGTCCGGGTCCGGAGCCAGCAGTCGTCGTTCGAGAGGCCATCGTGACCCTCGCACGGGGCTTCCTCGCGGAGAGCGAGGACCTTCGCCGGTCGGCGACCGAGCCGGCGGGGGCCTCGGCGCTGTTCGTGGACACCTTCAGGCTGGTCGCGGGCATCGTGCTCATCGCGGTGGCAGAGGACCGCGACCTCCTTCATCCGATGTGGGTCCCGCTGGGCCCTCGCCGGCGCTACGCCGTCGAGCTGAGCGTGCGCCGGCCGCCGGCGGAGCTGCGGTGGTCGGCGCTGGAGCGGCTGTCCACGGCGCTGAAAGCCGGAGACCCGGAGGTTGGGCTGGCGGCAATCGCGACCGGAGAGGACGGCGGCCTCTTGAACAGCCGCGGCGTGCTGGAGCGCGCCACGATCGCCGACGCGGCCCTCTCTGCCGGCATCCTCGCGCTAGCGCCGCCCGACGCTCCACAGCGGGGCGCCCGATGGGCAGCGCTCGCGATGGGGCTCGGTCAGGTGTACGAGCAGCTACAGGGGCTGGTCCCGGTGCTTGTGGGCGGCGTGTTCGACCTTGTCGAGCCGGCGCGCGCGTCGGGCTCCGCGCACCGCCATGATGCAGGCGCGTACTACACGCCCGCAGCGCTCGTGGACCACATGCTCGACACGCTGCTCGACCCGCCGCACGACACGCCGCACGACACGCCGCACGCGGTCGCAGTGCTCGACCCCTCATGCGGCTCGGGCAACTTCCTGCTGGCTGCAGCGCAGCGCATCGCGGCCGCCCAGATCAGCGGGGGCACGGGCAGCGGCGGCACGGGCAGCGGGGGCACGGGCGCCGTCTACGGAGTCGACATCGACCCGGTCGCCGTCGAGCTTTGCCGAGCATCGCTCTGGCTGCTGCGCGGCCAGTCCGGGCTGCCGCTTTGCACGTTCGACCATCAGGTGCGGTGCGCGGACGCGCTGCTCGCCGACTGGGAGGCGCTGTTTCCGGCCGTGCACGCCGCAGGTGGGTTCGATGTCATCGTCGGAAACCCGCCCTACCTCAACCAGCTCGAGACCGGCACGGCTGCGAGCCAGGACAGGCTGAAGCAGCTGAAGTCCCGGTTCGGCGCGAGCAAGGGCGCGTACACCGACGAAGCGACGCTCTTCCTGCTCCTTGGCCTCGATCTACTCGGGCCGGGTGGACGGATGGCGCTGCTGCACCCGCTCAGCCTGCTCGCTGCGCGGGACGCCGAGGTCGCCCGCTCGCGCCTCGCATCGTCGTGCTCGATCGGCTCGATCTGGCTCACTACCGAGCACATCTTCGCCGCGGCCAGCGTTTACGTCTGCGCCGTCACCTTCCACAAGGACTTCGACCGGCCGCAGGGTCGTACGGTCACCCGCAGCTGGGGAAACGAGTTCCGGTCTGGTCCATCGATCGACGTCTGCATGGACGACCTCGCC
>SHYV01000178.1 GCA_009692605.1 Myxococcales bacterium | reverse complement strand
CACTTCGCACAAGTCCCGGGCAATCCTGCGCCTGCCGAAGGACCCCCGCAATCCGCGTCGCTGTCGGCTGCGGTTTTCACCAGGTCGACGCACGAGGGCGGCGCGCAGGCATTGACCGCGCACACCCGGCTCACGCAGTCCTTGTCGCCGGTGCAGCCCTTGCCGTCGCTGCACAGCGTCACGCAGTTGCCGCCGCAGTCGACATCGCCCTCGAAGCCGTTCTTGACGGCGTCGGCGCACCCCGGGGCCTGGCAGCGATCGTCCATGCACACGCCGCTGGCGCAATCCGCTGCCGCACCGCACCACCGCGCCTCGGCGCATTTCGAGCAGCCACCGGCCTGCCCTGCCGCCGGACCGCCACAGTCGGCGTCGGTCTCCTCGCCGTTGGTCACCTGATCGCTGCACGAGGGCGCGGCGCAGATCGTCTGGGCACACGAGCGGGTCACGCAGTCGGCCGCCACGCGGCACCCCTTGCCCACCGCGCAGCGGTTCATGCAGATGCCTCCGCAGTCGACATCCCCCTCTCCGCCGTTCTTCATCCCGTCGCTGCAGGTCGCGCGCGCCGGCCCGCAGCCCGCGAGCAGGAGGAGCGGCAGGAGCGCCAGGTACGCGATCACACGCAGCATCATCGCGCAGGTGCTCCCCTACTTGCCTGCGCCGCCGAGCGCGCTGCCCCCGATCAGCAGCAGCGACCGCAGATCCTCGTCGTTGAAGGTGAGCTGCAGGCCGAAGAACACGCTACGCCCGCCCTGGCACCACGACCCCGGCGTCGATCCGTCGCAGGTCGCCCCGGCCGGCTTGTTGCCGTCGTTCTTGTTGATCAGGTCGTCGAGGCCGGCGATCAGCCAGACGTGCTTGAAGAACTCGATCGCCGCGAGCACCTTCAGCCTCGGGTAGGCCTCCGAGACGAAGTCGAACAGGTCGATCGACAGGGTCATCCCGCGGAACCAGAATCCGTCGTTGAACGCGATGTCCACGTCGGCGCCGAAGCCCCCCGACGACTCCTTGATCCCGAGCCGCCCGGTCAGCCCGAAGTAGCGCCCGACCTGGATCCGCTTGGCGAACATGAACGAGAAGCGGAACTGGTTCCCGCGCTCCCAGGTGTCGGTGTTGACCTCGGTGCCATTCGTGACGCTGTAGGTGTGCGAGGACTTGTGCGACCCGCGCGGCTCGTCGACCAGCTCGATCAGGTAGTACTTGTCGGGGCGCGGCTGGAGGCGCAGCGAGAGGTAGGTCTTGAAGGTGGTGGCTCCTTGACCTCCCGAGAAGTTCTGGTGCACCTCCTCGCGGATCCCGACGATCGTCTGGAGGCTGGTCAGCGAGCGCACGAAGGAGGACGCGTCGCTGGTGATGTCGGTGATGTCGTCGGCGATCGCCTCGTCCTTGAGCAGCCGCCCGATGGTGCCGTGCCCCTTGGCCACGTTGTCGGTGACATCGGCGACGTTGTCGAGCGAGCGATTGAACTTGGCCAGCGTCACCGTCAGGTTGTCGAGCTGCTGCTTGATCTTCTCGCCGGTGGTGTTGAGCTGCCCCTCGCCGCTGCCGATCAGGCTCTTCACGCTCTCGGTGATCTCGCGGATGTTCTCCATCGACTTGCGCAGGTCCTGGTTGGCCGGCCCGCCGGTGATCTTCTGCACGTCGCCCGCGATCTGGTCGATGTGGTTCAAGAGCCGCTCCGCCGCCTCGGCGTTCTTCGCCACGCCGGCCTGCACGTCCTTGGCGATGTCCTGCAACGGCCCCTGGGTCAGCCGCTGCACGTCCTTCAGGATGTCGCGCAGCACCGGCATCGTCTCGCTGATCTGCGCCAGCACGTCGGTGGCGGTGATCGCCTCGATGACGTTGCTGATCTGGCTGCAGTTCTCCTTGCCGGTGGCCTGCTGGCAGTCCTTCATCCGGTAGTTCGCCACCATCGTCCGCGTCAGCGGGTCGAGCGACTCCGCCGTGCCGGGATCGATCTCGAGATAGAACTCGCCGAGCAGCGACGCCGATCGCTTGTAGATCGCCGCGTTCGACCACAGCTCCGCGTCGGGCTTGATCCGGAGATCGACCCGCGCGTAGTTGCCCTGAAGCCGCCGCCCCTTGATCTCGCCGATGGTGAGGCCGGCGACCTGGACGCGCGACTTGTCGACCAGGCCGGTGGCGTCGCGGAACAGCGCCCACGCCTCGTAGCCTTCGTCGCCCTTCAACCCCTTGCCGACGAACTTGAACGAGAAGTAGCCGATCAGCGCGATCAGGATGGCGGTGATGCCGACCTTGACGCCCGCGCCGATCCCCTTCATGCCTCGCCGCCCGTCCTCTGGTCTTCGAGCAGGGCGCTCATCTCCACCGCCCCCGACATCTCCACGAAGTGGCGCAGGAAGGCGTAACGCGAGCGCTTGATCTCGTCGGGGGTGCCGCTCTCGACGATCCGGCCCTCGTGCAGCATGGAGATCCGATCGCCGATCCCGAAGGTCGACGCCATGTCGTGCGAGATCACCACCGAGGTGACGCCGGTCTTCTGCGAGATGCCCTGGATCATGTCGTCGACGTTCTTCGTGGCGACGGGATCTAACCCGGTCGTCGGCTCGTCGTAAAGCAGGATCGCCGGCTTGAGCACGAGCGCGCGCGCGAGCCCGACCCGCTTGCGCTGGCCCCCTGACAGCTCCGACGGGTGCTTCTTCAGCAGCAGCTCCGCCAGGTCCAGCGACGCCATCGTCTCCTTCACCAGCGCAGTCCGCTCGGAGCGCTTCATCCGCGTGTGCTCGACCAGCGGGAACTCGATGTTCTCCAGGACCGTGAGCGAGTCGAACAGAGCCGCGTACTGGAACAGCATCCCGAACTTCCGACGCACCTTGTTGAGCGCGTGGTCGCCCATCGGAACCAGGTCGACACCGTCGACAAAGATGCTGCCGCGGTCGGGCTTGAGCAGGCCCATGAGGTGCTTCATCAGCACCGACTTCCCCTGCCCCGAGCCGCCAATAATGACGTTGATCCGCCCGCGCTCGACATCGAGATCGACCCCCCGCAGCACCTCGTGGCTGCCGAAGGACTTGTGAAGGTCGCGCACGCGGATCGCGAAGCGATCTCCCGGCCGCGCGGGATCATCCTGGATCGTCACCCCCCTTTCATACAGGAGCGGAGCACGAGAGACAAAGCGCCCGCCCGGGAAAACTGTAGAAGCCACGCCCCCTTTCCGTCCTGTTTGAAATAGTACAAAAAATTCTCGCAACATGGCATCATGGCAGAGTGGCACATCCTCCGCGCACCGCCCGCCAAGGCGGCTTCAGCCTCATCATCGTTTTCCTGCTCATCATTTTGATGGTGGGAGTCGGAGCCAGCGTCATGCTCTCCAGCCAGGCCGACCTCACGGTCGCCGGCCAGGACCGGGAGACCTCGGTGGCCTTCTACGCCGCCGAGACGGCCGCCTCCTTCGGGCGCGACTGGTTGCTCAACCCGCCCCCGCCGCTCGCGGCGCCGGCGCCCAACGTGGCCACATCCTGGAGCGCCATGCTGCTCGCCATGCAAGCATCGAACGCCCCCCAGCTCTGCGTCTACCCCGGTCCCGCCGGCGCCTTCCGGCCCGGCACGGCGCTGAAGGCGGCCCAGGTTCCGGTGACCTTCAACACGGGACTGGTCCCCGGCACCTTCAACTACTGCTTCCACAACAACGCCGCCGATCCCGAGTGGCGAAACGGCGTCGCCGGCAACACCACCGACGGCGACGGCATCATCGCGATCGAGGCGTACGGCTCCGGGCCGAGCGGCCAGACCAGCCGGATCACGATCGAGGTGCAGGCGGCGGGCGTGGTGGCAACCCAGCAAGGTGGCTATTTCTTCGCCGGTGACAATCACGGCGTAGGGGAAGGCGGCGTCGCCCCCGGGGGCGCGCTGGTGACATTCTGATGAAAATGAAACGTCGAACCTGGCTCCTCCTGGCTCTCGTCGCCGTCCCCGGGGTGGTCACCGCCGCGGCGCCGACCTGCTGGAACTTCCTGACGCGCACGACCTACAGCGCCGGCTTCAACGCAACCGATCTGTGCACCACCGCGCCCTGCGGCGCCAGCCCGACCGCGACCTTCGGCGTCACCGTCCAGCTCAGCCAGCTCCAGCTCACCCCCGTCGCTCACGACATCAACAACATCAAGCTGCCGTTCGACCAGGACGTCTACGCCTTCTACGTCGGCAACAACGCCTCGTCCGGCACCTACGGCAAGGGCTCCCACACCGTGAGCTGGTTCTACTACGACACCGCGGCTACCCAGATGGGCGGCTTCCTCCAGGGCGGCGTCGGCCCGGCGCTCATCGACAGCGACGGCGACATGATCATGGACTTCTTCCAGAGCAAGACGCCGCGCCCGCGCGACGGCCTCTACTCCCGCTTCGACAACCTGCCCCTCCCCGGCGCCGCCGATCTCGCCAACGCCTTCACACCCCGCGGCGGGGGCGCCCCGGCCCCGTTCTCCGACGGTGGCACCTGGCCCCGCATCCCCAACATCCTCGAACAGTTCGTCACCAACGGCGGCGGCATCCTCTGGGAGAACACCGACGACGACGGCGACGCCACCACCTACACCAGCCTGAAGAACGGCGCCCTCCTGATGCCGCTCGTCAGCGACCCGGGCGGCGTGGCGAACGGTCTCCCCGACTACGACGTCAACGGCGACGGCATCAACGACAACGACGGCGCGGTCGCCCTGGGCCAGCTCCGGGGAACCCGCGAGTTCGTCTTCAACCTCAACTCCTACGTCGACTACGCGGCCCAGGCCCAGACCCTCGGTCAGCCCGGCGGCCAGAACCAGAGCAGCCCGTCGATGGGCGCCTGCACCGGATGGAACTTCCCCGGCTGCACCACCAACGGCCAGATGATCTGGAACTACCCCGGCTGCACCATGAACGGGCAGTGCGTGGCCTCCACCGCCGCCTCCGCCACCACCACCATCCAGTGGACCGGCGGCTGGTGCACGCTGTGCGGCGGTTCGTACGCCTGCACCAATGGCTACTCGGGCGTCGCCCAGCCGAAGACCTTCTTCGACCCGGTCCCCGCCGGAGGCCCCGTCACCCAGGTGTGCACGACGCTCTGGTACGCCGGCTGCGGCGGCGGCACCGGCACCTGGTACCTGAACGGCGCGAACAAGGGCACATGGGGCAGCAACACCGCGTGCTCCTGCGGCACCTGCCCCTCCTCCGTCACGCTGTGCACCAACGGGGCGGGCTACAATCGCACCGCCAACAACTCGATCTTCTTCAACGCCACCGGTTACTCGACCTGCCTTGCGCGAGCGACCGTCACCGTCACCGCATCGAGCTGCTCCCAGACCTGCGCCGGCAGCACCTGCAGCTGCCTCAGCTACAACACCGCCCCCGGGAGCGGCTGGTGGCACGAGACCTACTGGGACAGCCAGGCCACCAAGATGGCGCCCTGGTTCGGCCAGCCCGCCGCGAACTGGCCCGCCGGCTACGGCGACACCTCCTACGACTCGCCGATCGGCACCTACTTCTCGAAGCAGATGCTGAACTCCGATCGCTCGCTCAATTCCGGCATCTGGCGCAACACCGGTACCCAGCTCGACGGCGTCAAGCTCACCACCGACTGGGCCCTGGTGGCCGGCAACAGCAACGGTGGCTTCCTCACCGCGCAGCAGCGGATCCGCCTCTCCGGCGTGGGCGGCCTCACCCTCGCCTTCGAGACCCGCTTCCCACCCGTCCAGTCCCAGGCGTACGCGCCCGGCGGCACGAACTACTACCCGCCCCACGCGCTCCTCGGCGCCAACAGCGCCGGCGCGAACCGCAACGCCTGGCTGATGGGCTTCGAGGACGTGCCGCTGGCGATGGCGTGGTGCAACACGCCCTTCTACCGCTGCAAGACGCCGGGCGACTTCAACAACCTCGTCTTCTGGATGCTCAGCGAGGAGGGCGGAAGCGCGATTTCCGAGGATATATCCGGAAACTGCGCAAACGCGAAATACGCCGCGAGTTGCATCACCTCGGCCGCGACGATCAGCAAGGTCTCGTTCAGCAATTTCGCGCCGACCTACACCGGCTGCACCCAGCTCGGCCCGCTCCTCTCGCGCACCGACCTCTACTACTCGATCGACAACGGCGCCACCTGGCACCTCGTGCTCTTCCCGGTGGGCCAGACCGCGGCGGTGATCGACACCATCACCCAGGGCTACAGCGGCTACCAGCTCCGCTGGAAGGTCAACATGGTCACCGCCCAGACCGACTCGAACTGCGTGATCAAGGTCCCCAACTTCAACGTCGGCTACGAGGCGATCACCGCCGGCAACGGCGCCAGCGCCCCGACCTACCAGTACGCCGAGCAGCTCCCGGTCGCCAACGTGCTCGCGCGCGCGCAGTACGAGACGATCTCGATCGGTGGCGGCGACCTCTCGGCGCGCGGCCACCTCACCCTTCACCGCGTCTACGACCCCGATTCGGCGGCCCCGCTGCTCAACAAGGCGGACAGCCCGCTCCTCCTGCTCTGGGACGCCGGCCAGCGGCTCGCGGCGAAGAGCCCGAACACCCGCAGCATTTACTTCTTCGACGCCACCAATGGCAACCTGGCGACGCTCTTCAATACCGCCATCGGGGCAGCGAACGGGGCCCCGGCCGCCTACCTGTGGAGCCGGCTGAACCCGTTCACCGCCGCGCACACGAAGGACGCCGCGAGCGTCAATCGCGGCTGCCCGAAGGTCGACGGCAAGTGCATCTACGACTTCGCCGGCGCCGCCAACGCGCCCTATTTCGACAACAGCGTCGACGCCAAGGACGGCGTCGCCGTCGCCCAGTGGACGCAGGGATACTCCGACTTCGGCAGCCCCGCGCCGGCCGTCGCGCGCCAGTGGACTCTCGGCGGCATCTTCCACTCGTCGCCGGCGGTGATCGGCCCCCCCTACGCCACTCCTTGGTGGCTGCGCGGCAGCCAGACGCCGCTGCTCGAGTCCACCACCTTCAGCAAGGTGTTCATGAAGAACAACGCCAACCGGGCCACCATCACCCTGGTCGGCGCCAGCGACGGGCTGCTGCACGCTTTTGATACCGGATCCTTCCGGTGGGGAAACGATCTCACGACGCTCTCCACCACCGAGGCGCACGGCTACTTCGAGCAGAAGGCCGGCGTACGCAACGCCGGCGCGAACCAGAGCTACGGCTCGGGCGACGAGGTCTGGGCGCTGGCAGCGCCGAGCCAGCTTCCGCTCCTGCGCAACAACATGCTCTCCCTTTCGGCCTACAAGCCGTCGGTCAATCCGCGCGCCACCCTGGATGGCGGCCTCTCGGTCGCGGACATCTTCTACGGTGGAGCCTTCCACACCGTGGCCTTCGCCGGCGACGGCGAGATCTGGCCACACCAGAAGCCGAACCCGGCGGTCGTCCCCCCGTCCCCCTACCCGGCCTTCCCGACCCAGCCCTCGTCGCCCTCGGCCTGGCAGCGCCGCGCCCGCTACATCACCGCCGTCGATGTCACGAGCACCGTCGCACCCGCCGCCGTCTGGGGCAGCGACTGGACCGACACGGACTTCTGGGGCGCGATTTGGCCCCCGGCGGTCTCCCCCACCACCACCCCCGCCGGGCGCAAGTGGGTGATCGCCACCACCTCGGGAGTCGCAACGACCTCGAGCAACCAGTACGTCTACCTCATCGACGCCACCACCGGGACGACCCTCCACAAGATCGCGCTCGGCGTCGGGCTCGGCATGTACGGCAGCCCGGCTCTGATCGATTTCACCAGCAGCCCCAGCAAGGGCGTCAACGATCGGGGCGTCGCCGACCGCGTCTACATCGCCGACACCACCGGTCGCGTCTGGAAGATCAACACCGGCAACCTCACCTCCTGCGTGATCGGCACCATGCCCAACGCCAAGGGCGTATTCGCTCCCATCGCCGTCGAGGAGGACCCCAAGGTCGCGGTCTACATCTACGCCGGCAGCGGAAGCGACCCCACCACCCTCACGGACCCGGCCGGCCAGCAGTTCCACTTCCGCGGCTTCAAGGACAGCGACGCGATCAACCAGTGCAACCTCGCCAGCGTGCTCTTCACCTCGGTGCTGCCGGCGGGCCAGAAGGTCTGGGCCGGACCGGTGGTGACCTCCCCCAACGTGTGCGTCACCACATCCGGAAGCTGGTCGTCCGATCCCGCCGGTGAGGCGCCTGACCTGGCCGCGGGGGGGCACCTCTGCTCCAAGGTCGGCGGTGGCCGCCTGCTGTGCTACCAGGGCACCACCGGCGCCGTCGCCATCAGCGTCGTGATCGATGGCAACTCCGCGGGCAGCCTGCGCGCCTTCGATGGCCACCTGTTCTTGAACACCCTCACCGGCGGCTCCGCCTCCTTCGGCGCCGCCGCCTGGAACACCACTCCCCCGCTGGCGCCCGGCGCGAAGACCGCCTCCGCCGCCCTCCCCACAACCTCCTGGTCCGAGCCATGAAAAACACCCTCCCTGCCGGTCGCAACCTGCCCCGCCGTTTGGCGAGAGCCCAGCGCGGCGTGACCCTCCTCGAGGTGATGATGTCGATGGGCGTCATCATCATCGGCATGCTGGGCCTCTACAAGGCGCTCAACTCAGCGACGGGAAGCTCCGCGCTCGCCAACCGCTTCTCCCAGGCCCAGGCGCGCGGACAGCAGGTGATCGAGGCGATCCGCAAGGCCCCCGCCACGCCGACCAACATCCCCGACTGCCTCGCCTCGGCGGCAACTGCGGCCAGCTGGGCCAACTGCGAGGCGCTGTGCAAGGCCGCCCTGGGACTGAACGCCGCGGCCGACTCGTGCGTGTTCACCACGCTCGCCAATGCCAAGCAGGACGTCGACCGCAGCGGCCAGCTCTACCAGGTCGTTTTCGATGCGGCCGACCCGGCCGGCCGGACCTCGCAGGTGATCACGCCACCCAACGTCGTGGGCGCGCCTTGCATGGGCGTTCCCTGCCCGCTCTACGACGTCCAGGTCACGATCGGCTGGAATGACAGCGGTCTCGCCGCGCCCTCGTCCGATCCGAACCTGGGAGGCCACCGCGTATCGGTGCGCCAGGTGGTCTGGCGATGACAGTGCGTCGCGCGTCGCGTCTCGGCTTCTCTTTGGTCGAGGTGATGATCGCGCTGATGCTCGCCGGACTGATGCTGGCGGCCGCGTTCGAGCTCCATATCACGTTCAACCGGCAATCGATCCAGCAGCAGAAGATCGCCGAGATGCAGCAGAACCTGCGGGTGGCCAAGCAGACGCTCGAGCGGGCCATCCGCGGCGCCGGCCTCGGCCTCCAGGGCGGCGCGGTGGTCACTCCGGGCTGCCAGGTCCTCTACCCGATCGACTTCCACGAAAACAACGCCTACCCGGCGGGCGCGCGGTGGGGCCTCGGCAACGCGGGCACCCTGGACGCCGATCCCGATTGGATCCGGATGGTGAGCACCGCCGACACCGGCCCCCTCTCGATGCCCTGCCCGAGCGGGGCGTGCGCCGGCACCCAGGACGTGGCCGGCGCGTCGTTCCGCGTGGCGTGCAAGGAGAACTTCGTCCTCCAGGACTGGGTGGTGGTCACCGACAGCAGGACGCTCGTGCCGCCCCTCAACAAGGTCGACTGCATCTATCCCGTCACGGTGAACCCGCCGGGTGCTGCTTGCGGCGCCGGGTGTACCTGCGCGCAGCTCACTCTCGGGATCGCGAACGGGTGCAATCTGGTCCTCGGGGGAGCGACCTTCGCGTGCAACGCTGCGCTGCCGCCGATTCCGGCGCCGGTGAGGCTCCTGAGCCGCAGCACGCAGGCGGTGCCGACGGCCTGGGCGCCCGTTCCGGCCCTGACCACGCTTCGGGTGGAGCGCCTGCCCGCGGGCGGAGGCGGCAACCCCTCCTGCACCAATCCGCCGTGCCTGATGGCGGCCTACACCCCGCTCAGCGCGCCGCCGGCGAACAACGCCGCCGCGAGCTGGCAACTCGTCGTGGAGAACGTCGAGGACATGCAGTTCGCCTTCATCCTGGGCGACACCGGCAACGTGGCGACGGCCGGGAAGGCCTGCGGAGCGATGTTGTTCGCGGTCGACGATCCGGCGGTCGGAGTGTGCGACCCGCGCAGGGTCAAGGCGGTGCGGTTCAGCGTCACCGTTCGCTCGAGCTCGACCATTCCCGGCTTCAACCTCGGTGAGATCAAGCAGGTCGAGGACTCGCCCGCCGTCCTCGCCGCCGCCCTCGGCGCTCCGGGCAACCAGTTTCTCCGCCGCACCGTCACGGCGGAGGTGCAGCTGAGGAACAACCCGTGAGCGAGCGCAGGCGATCGCGCGGCTTCACCCTGACCGAGCTGATGGTCGTCGTGGTCCTGATCGGGATCATGGCCTCGATGGCGATGGTGTCGATGTCGAAGGGGAGCGCGGAGGACCAGGTCAACGGCTTCACCAACCAGGTCCGCACCCTGCTGGTGATCGCGCGCAACCGCTCCGTCGTCACCAGCAGCACCTACCTGATCGATGTCCAGGCGACCTCGGTCCGGCTCTGCCAGATCGATCCGACCGTGGCGCCGGCCCAAAGCACCTGCCCGACGGCCATCAACCTGAACTGCAACGGCCAGCAGTGCGAGAACTCGCGCCTCTATGGGGCCGGGAACAACGCGATGGTCTTCGGCTCCAGGCAGCAGGTCGACCTCTCCGGCCTGGCCCCCGCCGCGCTCCCGGCCGGCCACCAGACGGTCTACTTTTTTCGCGACGGGACCGCGGACTTTCGGACCGGCGCGACCGCGTCGCAGCACCAGCCCACCGAGGCGGGCGTGACCCTCTACCTGCAGGGCTCGACGGCCGCAGCGCAATCGAAGCACCGCAAGATCGTCGTCTACCCGGCTTCGG
>SHYV01000177.1 GCA_009692605.1 Myxococcales bacterium | reverse complement strand
CGAGCGAGTACGACGCCCGTCGATGCAGCTGGTGTCGCCGCCTCCAACGCCGCCACCAGCTTGAGCGCCTTCCGACACACGGCCTGCGCCGTCTGCGCGCGTCGGGCTGATCCGCGAGCGGATCTGCGCGAGCGCAGCGGAGAGCGGTGCGTCAGGCCGTGGCGGGGACGGACGAAGGTGGCCGCCCCTCCCGTTCTGGTGCGCGACCCGTGGCGGCGGCGCCAGCGACCTTCACCTCTACGGTCCAGCGCATCAGCACGACGAGCTGCTCTACTCCCCAATTCAGCCCTAAGGGTCACGCCAACCGCGAGCGGCTCTGGCACCGTCCCCGAGCTAAGCATTCCCACATGCGCGTCGTCCTCCTTCAACCTGCCCCCTGGCGACCGGACATCCCGCCGCTGGGGCTCGCCTACGTGCAGGCTGCGCTTCGGGCAGCGGATCACGACGTCGCGCTGCTCGACGTGAACATGGCGCTGTACGAGCTGGCGACGGTCGGGGAGCGCGACTGGTTCGAGACCTCCCACGCGTTCGTATGGAGGCACCCGCTCGGCACACAGGCGCTCGACCTGCTTCGACGGGGCGAGCGCACGCTGGACGCCATGCTTGAGGCCGCCCTGATCGGGCCGGCCGGAGTGGTGGGCATCACCATGCTCACGTCGCAGAAGGCAGTCGGGCTGTGGCTCGCCGCGCGTGTGAAGGCGTTGCGGCCGGGGTGGCGCGTCGTGGTCGGCGGGCCGCAGTGTTTCCTCCAGTACGAGCCAGCCGCGATCGCGAGCGACCCGAACGTGGACTGGGTGGTCGTCGGCGAGGGGGAGTACACCGTGGTGGACCTGCTGCGCTGGGTGGAGGACGATCGCCGGGGCCCCGTTCCCGCCGGGGTGCTCACGCACGCCGGGGAAGCCGGGCCGGCGCGCGCGCTGGACAAGGACATCGACCAGCTCCCCTTCCCCGACTTCACCGGTCTGCCCATCGAGCGCTACCTCGACCGGGGGCGGCTGCCGATCTTCACCAGCCGGGGATGCGTGCGCAAGTGCGTGTTCTGCATCGAGCAGGCGATCTGGGAGCGATTCCGCTACCGCACCGCCCCGAACGTGTACGCGGAGATGAAGCGCGGCGTCACCCGGTGGGGCGCCACCAAGTTCGAGTTCAACGACTCGCTGTTCAACGGCCACATCCGCGTGCTCGAGGAGCTGTGCGACCTGATCATCGCCGACGGGATGAGCGTCTCCTGGGGGGGCCAGGGCGTGATCCGGGCCGAGATGAGCCCCCGAGTGCTCGCCAAGCTGAAGCGGGCTGGCTGCGGCTTCATCACGTACGGGTTCGAGTCGGCCTCCCAACGGGTGCTGGACGCGATGAAGAAAAACGTCGACATGGGGGTGGCGGCCCGCGTCGTACGCGACACCCATGACGCCGGTATCGGCCAGAAGCTGAACCTGATGTTTGGCTTTCCGGGGGAGACCGAGGCAGACTTCCAGCTCACCCTTGACTTCCTGACCGACAACGCGCGGTACATCGACGAGGTGAACCCGTCGGACGCGTTCACCGCGATCATCCCGGGCACCGAGCTGTTCGAACGCGCCGAGGCCTTTGGGGTGAAGCAGATGGACAACGCGTGGTTCTGGGAGGCCGAAGGCAATGACTTCGCGATCCGGCTCGACCGGTTCGAGCGGCTCTGCCGGCATGTGAAGCGGCTGGGGATCGCGAGCACCTACCGCCACGAGCAGGTCGCAAACCGCGAGCAGGCGCTCGGGGACTACTCGGTGCACAAGGGACGCTGGAGCGCCGCCCTCGCCCACTACGAGGTACATGCCCGGCGCATGGGGATCCTGCCAACGTCGTTACCCAACTACGCGCACGCGATCCGGCAGCTCGGAGCGACGCTGGGGGCCGCGCTGGAGGCGACGCTCGGGGCGACCGGGGCCAACTCCGGGCCCACCTGAATCAGGCAGCCCTCACGCCTCCCCCATCGTCTCCCCGATGTCTGCCATCACCCCGAGCACCGCGCGCTCCACCAGCCTCGCTCGACCCACGCGGTCGTTCTCCGCGAGGTAGTCCTGACGCTCCTGCGCGTCCCGAAGCACGAAGGGGGCGATCGCCTCGGCGATCTGGCCGGGTCCCAGCTCCGACAGCCCCGCACGCAGCTGCGCCGCCCGTGGTCCCATGCGAGCCAGCACCGGTCCGACCAAGGCGAGCAGCCTCGCGCCCACCCGATCCAGATCCCGCGGGACGAACGGCCTCTCCTGGAGCAGCGTCATCCGTCCCATCCGATAGGGCTCAGACCGGCCGAGCAGCTCCTCGTCCAGCCGCACCCGGCCGAGCGGGAGGACGAGGATGTTGTACCGCCCATCATCAAGGAGCCGGTGCGCGAGGATCCGGCCCGCGCTGGCGTAGGGCAGGATCGCGCGCCCAGTGGGCGGATCGGTCGGGGCGGGCTCGGCGAGCTGCGGGATGGCGAGGAACCCGTCATCGAGGACGTCCTGCACGAGCTGCCGGTAACGGGGCTCGAAGACGTGGAGGGGCAGCGCCGGGCCGGGCAGCAGGACGACGCCCGGCAGCGGAAACAAGGGCAGCGCGTCGCACGCGCTGGCGAGGCGACCCAGCTCACTCGAAGGACCGGCGAGGACGGTGGACATCACGGCATCTCTGGAACACCAACCGGTAGACACGGAGGGCGCTCCCGCCCACCCCTCAGGCGGCGCCCGCGCCTCCAAGGTCCTCACCGCGGGGCTCGACCACCGATCAGCGCACCCCACCCTTCCGCTCCAGCGCACGCGCGAACCAGATGGTCTCGCATCGCCGGATCTCGTCGTCGGTCATCGCCGGAACCTCAGGGTGGAACATCAGGTTCAACGTGGCGGGTGTGTCGCCGCCGGTGACGTTGAAACGCCAGCAGTCCATGTACCCGGCCGGGTACAGCCGGTCGTGCGCCGCCCGGCGGTCCAGCCCCGCCTCAGCGCGCGTCTTCCAGCGCGCGACCACGAGATCGTTTAGCCCGAAGACGTCGATGATCGCGACGTCCGCGTAGGTCCAGCCCACCACGCCCACCGAGCCGAGCCGGGTGAGCGGCCTGGCTCCCCAGGGCCCCCCGTCCACCCCCCCGTCCGCCCACCCCCCGTCGGAACGGGCACGCCGCGCCGGCAAGGACGCGCTGAACGTGCTGGCCAGCACCTGATGTTCCCGCAGCCGCACGCCGATCTCGTGCGGGACAAGCCAGCGCTGTAGCGCCTCCCAGGCCCGCGCAGCAGGCTTCAGCGGACCAGGCAATGCGTCCGCCACCGGCATGACCATCAAGGTCGTGTCCTCCCGCGTCGAGCGTTCGAGCGAGAGCCGCCACTCAGTCCAGGCGATCGGCCAGGACAGCATCGTGAACGACAGCATCCCCCCCACGAGCCAGACCGGGTTTGGAGAGATCCACTGCGCGAGCCATGCGCCGCTCACGTACAGCGGGAGGATCAGGTGCGCAAAGACCCGATATTCAAAGTGATCTCCGCCCATCCAGACGATGTAGAACGCTGCGTGGGCCAGCATCGTCGCGCTGACCAGCGCGCCGGGTGACCTCGCCACGTCCGGGAAGCTCAACAGCCGTCGGCGCAGCGGGACGAGCGCTACAAGCGCGGCCACGAGCACAAGGCCGATCCAGACGACCACACCGTTCTCGATCACGAAGCTGGCAAGGTAACGAGCTCCCGCCTCGGGCCACGCGCCGGTGGCCTTGGCAAAGTAGGTGTTCGGCAGCCAGTGGCCGTAGGTTTGCCGCCGCCAAAGCAGGTGCGCGAACACCATGAGCGCCGGGGCCGCCACCCGTAGTCGGGCAGACACAGACGGCCAGGGCGCGGGTGCGACGGCCAGAAGCGCGAAGGACGCGAGCAAGAACAGATAGCCGTCTGGGCGCACCAGGCAGAGCAGCGACGCCGCGGCGAACATGCGGCCGCGCGCACCGGGAGGGCCGAGCGCCTCGACCAGCCACCACGTGAAAACGGCCGTGAACATCGAAGTTTCGAGGCCGGAAGTTGTCCACTGAAGAAAGGTCCGGTTGGTCACCGTCCCCAGCAGCACGAGCCCGAGGACCAAGGTCGGTCGGGGGAGCCGGAGCGGGTCCAACAGCCGCATCGCGAGCAGCAGCGTGATCACGCCGAAGCCGAGCCCCAGCAGGTTCGCGGCGCTCGGCGGGTCGACCCCGGTGGCGCGCCAGACCAGCTCCAGGAGCACCAGCCAGGCGAAGCTGGTGTACCCCTCGACCGGCGCGAACGGGGGCGGATTCCAAGTCCAGCCCCGGCCGACCATGTGGTTGTGGACGTAGCGGAAGGCGATGTACGCGTCGTCACACGTGAACTGAAGCGTACTCCACCCGAGGGTGAGCACCCCGATGGCGGCGAGCAGCAGAGGCACGCGGACGAGGCTTGGGGCGAGCCCGGGTGTAGGATCGCGTAGCCCGAGGCTCATCCCGGCGGCCCGATCCAAACCCCGCCGATCTCCACGTTCCGGTCCCGGCCCTCGACCATCGCGTCATTGATGAAATCGAGCGTGTACACCAGCGAGCCGGCCTCGGTCAGGTCGACCGCGAGCAGGTACACCGCCCACGCTGGTCCGACACTCAACGTCGCGCTCGACGACCCACCGGTGATCCGGACCGCAGCCTGATCCTCGCCTACCGTCTCGGCGCGGAGCATCCAGTGGGCCACCCAACGCCCAGCAGGGAACGACCGCGACGGGGTGCGCACCTCGCCGCCGGTCATCGCCAACAGCACCCCCTCGCGCAGCTCGAAGCCGGCGGGCCACTCAAGCGCGTGGGGCGGCACGAGCATGGCTTCGCACCCGAACGCGGGAGGCGTAGCCGGTACCACCCGGATTTGGGGGTTTAGGGCCGGTTCGTCGAGCCACAGCGCGGCGGCGCCCGCCCGGCCATGATGGAGCGCCGCCTCTACCGGTGGGAGCAGCGCGTTGAACGCCAGGACCTCAAGCGGAGCAGTGTTGGACTGCGCCGCCACCGGGACGACGACGACCTCCCGGTCCGACCCGCACATGAGCTCGCGCAACGGCGCCACCCGGACATCCTTACGCCGAAGGAGGCGAAGGTCGAGCGCGTGCATCCGAAGCTCGGTCGGGATCCCGATGCGCGTCCAGCGGTCGGCAGGGAGCGTCGTCGCCACCGCCGTGCGCGTCTCCGGCAGCCGCGCGGCCAGCGCATTGGGCACCGCGAGGGCGAGCCAGCACAGCCCAAGCCCCACCGCGACCACGGCCCCAACAACGCGGATTCGGCCACGAAGCCGCTCGGCGCCCCACCCGACGGCGCAGCCGGCCGACAGCGCGATGAATGGGTACAATACGAGGAAATTACGGGAGAAGTTGACCCTGGTGTTGGACATGTAGCCGCCATACAAGACGGCGAACAGCCACACCACCCACCCCTCCCGTCGCCAGAGCGTGAGCAGGCCGGCCACCGCCAACACGCAAACCGGCCCGAGGCACGCGCGAATCTCAAGCAACTGAAACTGCAGGTTCGGCCAGCCGGGGGCGATGGTCGCCCCCGGGTGGCCGAGCACGTGGTAGTGCCGGAGCTCCCACCCCACCTGATTGAGGAACAACGGCAGGTTCGACAACGCGTAGGGCGTGGAGAGGACGAACGTGAACACCGGCAACCCGACCGCCAGCGGCCACGCCCAGGGGGACAGGCCCCCGCGTCGCGACACGATCCAGCACGCAACCCACGGAAAAATCAGCGCCACGCCGGCCGTGTACTTGCACCCAATGCCAAGGCCGACCGCGATGGCGGACCACACCAGCGAGCGCAGACGGCCCCCGGTCGTGAAGCAGAGCGCCTGGTACGCGGCCCACACCACAAAGAAGGCCAGCGGCGCATCGTTGGTGATCACCGCGCTCTCGCGGATGGGCACGCTGGCCCCAGCCAGGATGGCCGCAGCCGCGAGCCCGGCCCACGGCCCAGCGATGCGACAGCCGAGCAACCCAGTGAGCGCGACAGTACCGCTGCCCATCGCTGCGACCAGCACCCGGTTCCAGAAGTAGAAGCTGGGGTGCGAGATCGTCCAGTGCCAGCCGGTGTCAGCGTTGATCTGTACCTCGGAGACGGTGCCAAGCGCCTCGGGCGAGCCAGGCAGCGCGCCCAGCAGCTCCAGCGCATGGACGACATCGACCAGGAGCGACAGGTAGGTCATCGTCGAGCCGTAGTTGAAGAACTGGGGGTCGAAGTCCCCGGTTTTCAACATCCGAAGCGCAGTGCTGGCCGTTTGGGGCTCGTCCCAGACGTGAAGGTAGGGCAGGCCGGCGTAACAATGCTGGAGGCGCAGCCACGCCGCGCCACACACGACCGCGGCGAGCGACGCCCCGAAGAATCGACTCAAGTTGCCTGCAGGTTGAACAGGAGCAAGCATCGTGACCGGCATGGTACTCAACCAGACCCGTGCCTGCTATCCCGATCGAGGCGCGAGCCCGCGGCGGGCGAGAGGTCCACAAAGGGGCGAACTCCGCAGGGTGATATCAGGAGGCGGTTGCGGAGCGTGAGCGAGGATCGCGGAAGGTCAACTGTTCGGCAGCTACCGCGTTGAAGGGCTCATCGGGTCTGGCGGGCAGGCCGAGGTTTGGCGCGTTCGTCATGTCACGCTCGGCTCGCTCGCCGCGCTGAAGGTGCTCCGGATGCCGAGCCCGGGCACCGAGCGCCGCCTGATCCAGGATGGCCGCCTGCAAGCGTCCCTGCGCCACCCGAACATCGTAGCGGTCCTGGAGCTGGTCGATGTCGACGACGCGTGCGGGCTGATCCTGAAGTACGTGGACGGGCCCTCGCTGGACCGGTGGCTGGAGACAAACCGCCCGGACTTGCTGGTGGCCGAGGCCCTGTTCAACGACATCATGCGCGCCGTGGAGGAGGCCCACAACCGGGGGATCGTCCACCGGGACCTCAAGCCCGCGAACGTGCTGCTGGCGACGTCGAGCGGCGAACACATCGCGAAGGTCGCCGATTTTGGGCTGGCCCGCAGCTTCAACGAGGGGGCAGGCACGCGCGTGGGCGCGGCGATGGGGACCCTATTGTACATGGCGCCCGAGCAGGTACGGGACGCGAGCGCGGTCGATGCGCGCGCCGACATGTTCTCGCTCGGGTGCGTGCTGCACGAGCTGGTCACCGGCGCACCCCCGTTCCAGAGCGCCGACCTCATCGCCTACTACGACGACATCGGGCGGGGGGCGGGGGGCGGGGGGCGGGGGGCCTGGACCCTGCCCTCGCACCGGGTACCGGGACTGCCCAAACGGATCGACGACGTGGTCACGGCGTGCCTCGCGTTCGACCGGGACAATCGCGTTCAGGACAGGCGCGAGCTGACGACGATCCTCAGCGGCGTGGCTCGTCCACGCCCGGCCTCACTCGCGCCGAAGCGCGGCTACGTCGCCCTGCAGGCCCTACAGTCCACGCTCGGCGATCGTCGGTTTTTGTCGGTCCTGCGCAGCTCACCCTCGACGCGCCGGGCGTACCCACGGCCGCGTTCACGCTGGACGGCACCGACCCGGATGGCGAGGCCGCCGCGGCTCCCACTGCTGGGCAGGCAGTATGGACCCTGACCGTGTCGGCGGCGCCGACCATCGTGGCGTTCGACACCTTCACGGACCCGACCGACACCGGCCCAACCGACACCGGCCCGACCAAAACCGGCGACACAGACACGGCCGACTCCGGGGTGCCGGGCGCCGATCACGACGACACGGACACAGCGGACGATGCCGCGGGGAGCTGCGGCTGTGCGTCGGGTCCGAACGAGGTCGCCGTAGGGGATGGCGCTCCTCGCCGCCGTGGCGCTGGCGGTCCGCAGACGCAGACCTCGCCCTCATCCAGCTACTCTCGGCCTCCCTGTACGACGCCGGCCAGCTGGTCGAGCGTGAACGGCTTCTGCAAGGAGCGGTCGAAGCCGTGGGCGTGGAGCGAGGACAGCGTCCGATCGTCCGCGTAGCCGCTCGCCGCAACCAGATACGCGGCGGGGTGCTGCGCTCGAATCCGCTTCGCCGCCTCCCGCCCCCCCAACCCTCCCGGTACCGTGAGATCCAGAAGCACCACGTCGTAGGCGAAAGGCCCACCCAGCCGCTCGACGTACCGGGCCACCGCCTCTTCGCCTTCGACGCAGGCGTCCACGCTGTGTCCGAGGTGCACGAGCAGACCGACGACCACATTGCGCACCTCGTCGTCGTCATCCATCACCAGCACCCGGCGAGGGCCACCCGGGCCGCTGATCCCACATCCGGGGGGCGCAGCCGCGGGCTCTGCGGGGGCTGCCGCTGCGGGCGCTGCCACAGCGGGCGCCACGGGGGGCTGCACAGACGCGGCGATGGGCAGGTATACGGAGAAGGCCGCGCCTTGACCTGGCACGCTGTCGAGGACAATCGCCCCGCCGTGCTGCCGCACTATAGAGTCGCACGTCGCGAGCCCCAACCCGCTCCCCGCCGCCTTGGTGGTGAAGAAGGGGTCGAAGATACGAGCTCGGACCTGTAGCGGTACGCCCGGACCGTCGTCCTCCACCTGGATGCGGAGCATGGACACGCCCCCGTCGTGCGGAAGGCCCCGAGTGTTGAAGAGCGAGGCGGGCGCCACGGCCGCGCTGGCCCGCACCCGCACCGCGCCGCCGGCGGGCATCGCCTGCGAGGCGTTCAGGACGAGGTTGTGGATTACGCGACCAATCTGCCGGGCGTCGAGCTGGGCCTCGGGGAGCGCTTCCTCGATCTCGACGGTTAGCCGCACCGCCGTGCCCAGCAGCGCGAAAGCCGCGGCCTCCTCGATCACCGCCTGGATGGATGTCGGCGCGCGGGTGGGCGCACCCCCATCGGCAAAGGTGAGGATGCGGCCCGAAAGCTCCCGGGCGCGCCGGATCGCCAGCTCGAGCCCCCGCACCTGCTCGTCAGAGAGCCCCCGTTCGTTCTGCACGACAGACAACGCCAGATGCCCCTGCATCGCCATCAGCAGGTTGTTGAAGTCGTGGGCGATCCCCCCCGCCAGGGTGCCAAGAGACTCCAGTTGACGGGTCCGCTCCTGCTGTTCACGCGCACGCGCGCTCTCCGTGATGTCCTCCACCACCCAGCACAGTACAGGCTCCCCACGCGGATCTTCGAGCCACAGGCGAGTCGACATCAACCGGCGAAGTACACCCCCGATCTCTACTTCGTCCTCGCTGAGCACCGGGATCGGACTCCCGCGTGCCTCCTGGTCCGCCTCACCAAGGCGCAGCAACGCAGCCGGCGAAGCCCCCACGGTCGACGAGAACGCCCCGTTGACGAACAGGTAGCCCCCGGCGGCGTCCTTCAGGGCGATCCCCAGCGGGATCCCCATGAGCAGGCGGCGCTGCTGACGCTCGGACGCCGCCAGCGCCTCCTGCTGGGCCAGCACCTCCGCCTGAAAGTAGGCCAGACTTCCGAGCACGAGCACCGCGCTCCCCAGAATATTACCCGCAAATAGATAAGGTATCAGGTGAGGAGGGAAGGCCTCGTACGGCACCAACCAGGGCTCGACCGCCGTAATCGCCACCAGAAAAAGCAAGGAGAACGCGAGCAGCGCTCGGCGAGGCCCCCCGTCCAGCAAGAACATCGCGGCGAGGGGCGGAACGTATGCCCACAGCGCAAGACCGCCGGATCCGACAAAACCACCGAGCACCGCAGTGTTGGCCCCAAGCAGCGCGAGCACGCAGACGGACTGGATCACCGCCACTGTCCCGATCCGCGTGTTCGGCCACAGCTTCACCCAGATCAGCATGCCGAGAACCTCGGCGGCGAAGACCGCCGTCGAGACCGCGAGGGTCCGCAGGCCAAGAAACGTGTAGACGAACGTGAAGAAAATCGCGCTGACCACGCCCAGCCGGTTGAGGCGGATGAACAACCCGAACCGGAGCGCTTGGGCAGCGGTTCGGGGAAGGACAGGGGGAATCACCAACATCGGGGGAGGTACACGCCGGCACGTCTTACCCATACTGAGGCGCGCCGCAAGCGGGGGCCGCGCCAAAAATTCCACGATCAGAGAGAGAAAGTGCGGATGCCTGATCGCACGCGCTCGCCGAATAGCCGGGCAACAGTCGGGCTGTGTGCAGCCTCGCACAACCTTCAGTGTGGGTTTGCCCGCCAGTCCATGCTCGGTCCGCCGCTCTGGCCGCGCCGGAAAGCGCTCGACGAGCGCTGCGGTGGTTGGGAGCTTGGTCTCGATGCCGCCCCCGCGAAGATGGGCGCGCTGCTGTACGCCCACTACGGCTACACCCTCACCGAGGGCGCAGCAGGTGCCAACTCGTTCGACTTGGACCGCGCGCATCTCAGCGCCCAATCGCAAATGACCGAGCGCTTCGGCGCCAAGCTCCTATTGGACGCAGCACGGCTCGATGACGTCGCTGCCGATACCAAGGTCCGCGTCTTCGTGAAGCAGGCCTGGCTGGAGGCTTCGAGCGGCAAGGGGTTGAAGACGCGGATCGGCGTCGTCGACACCGGCTATGTCGCGTACGCAGAGGGCTCCATCGGAGGGCGCTACGTCGCCAAGACCGTGGCGGACGACCAGAAGCTCCTCTCCACTGCCGACTTCGGGGTCAACGCTCAGGGCGAACAGGCCGGCGGCCTGCTCTCGTGGCACGCGGCGATCGTCAACGGCGAGGGCTTCAGCAAGCCCGAGCTGGACGCCGGCAAGACCGGCCAGACCCGCGTATCGGTCAACCCCCTCGTGAAGAACGAGAAGATCGCGCTGCCCATCACGGAGTCCGTCTCCTATGCGATCCCACCCAAGGGAGGCGACTCGGTCCTCGTCTATGCGGGCGCGCTCGGCGTCAAGGTCCCCACCGTCCACGGGTGGTTCGAATGCCTCGGGAGGAGCACCGCGGGAGTGAGCAGCGGTGGCTGTTCGGCGACGG
>SHYV01000176.1 GCA_009692605.1 Myxococcales bacterium | reverse complement strand
CCTTGAGGGCGTGGTGGGCCACCGAAGCCCCGTGCGGCAAGGTGCCCGTCGCGAACTCTACCCAACAGACCTCCAACTCAGGAAGAGGTGGAACTCCCAACGGCGCCACCACTCCCGCGAGGGGGGTGATCACCGGCTCAGCAATGTGGCGAACGCACCCGGGAAGCAGCCCGGCGAGGAGCAGGCAGGCGGGGCCGCGGCGGGAGACGCCATGGAAGATCGACAACATCGACGTTCCTATCCAGCTACGTCCGTGTCGCCCCCTGCGGCAGGTGGCCCGGCCACCGCGATCTCCACGCTCACCGGGGCGTGGTCGGACAGCCCAGCGTCCTTGTCGATCCATGCGCGTACCAGCGGCACGTTCGCGGTCGCGAGGACGTAGTCGATCCGCCATCCAACGTCATTCGCCCGGGCATTCCCCCGGTTCGACCACCAGGAGTACGCCGGGGAGTCCGGGTTGAGGTAGCGGAAGGCGTCGCGCCAGCCCCTCGACAACAGCCCCGAAAACCACTCACGCTCGTGCGGAAGAAAACCACTATTTTTCTGGTTTGACCGCCAGTTCTTCAGGTCGATCGCCTGATGCGCGATGTTGAGGTCCCCGCAGACCAGCGTAGGCCTCCCGCTGGCCACGATGCCGTCCAGCCAGGGCAGGACATGTCCAAGGAACTCGTCTTTCCACGCCTGCCGCTCGGGCCCGGACGAGCCGGAAGGCAGGTAGACGCTCCACACGTCGAGCCCGGGGAGCTGTACGCAGGTCGCCCGGCCCTCGGCGTCCGCGCGAGGGTGGCCGACCCCGCGCTGGAACGCCACGTCCGCCCCAAGGCCGCTGCGTGCCCACACGGCCGTGCCCGCGTAGCCCTTCTGCACGGCGGGGGTCCACCCGACGTTCCAACCCGGCGGCGCCCACAGCTCAGGGCCCGCGGCTTGCTCATCGCACCGAATCTCCTGGAGGCAGAGCACGTCCGGCCGCGCGATCTGAAGCCACGCCGAGAGGCCTCGCCGTTCGGCCGAGCGCAGCCCATTGAGGTTGAGAGTGGTCACCTTCATCGCGATCGTTCCTGCGTTGTCAGGGTTGGGAGGGCCGGCCGGAGTCTAATCCGTGCTACGAACGCGCATGGCCCGGCTCCCCTCACTGCGCGACCGGCTGCTCGGCGGTCTGGGCCCAACCGCAGCCCTGGACGGCCCCTCGCTCGCCCGGGCCGTTCGCCACGGCAGCGAGCAGTTGGCGGTTCATGCCCTTCGACTGCTGTCCGCACGGCCGGAGGACGAAGCCCGGCTCTTCCTCGAGGAGCGCCTCGACGACGCCCGCGTCGCGGTCCGAAAAGCGTCCGCGCGGGCGCTGGGCCAACGCGGGGACCCCCGGTCGCGCTCAGCGCTGCAGCGAGCCAGCCTAAACCAAGCCGGCCCGAGCGGCCTGACCGCCGCGACGCTCACCGACGAGCTCGCCCTCCACTTCGCAGCAGCGCGCGTCCGGTGCGGCGGCGACCGCGCGATCGAGGCTGAGCAGCTCGACGCCCGCGACCGCCGCGTGTTTCAGACCGAGGGTGGCCTGCGCCGGGTCGCGCTCGACGTTCCCCCGCTGCCTGAGCGACTGGCGCTCGAGCTCGATTCGCCGCCAGGCGGGTTTGACGACCTGACGGCGCGGTTGCGGACCGCGGGGCGCAGGGAGCAGCACGTCCTGTTGAACGCCCTCGGTCTCGATGGCGACCCCCGCGCGTTGCCGCTTCTGGCCGACGCACTGTGCGCCACGGACGTAGACCCCGGTCGGGGCTTCACCCAGCGCCGGTTGGCCGCGACGGCCATCGGTCGCATCGGCCTTCGATCTGCCACGCCGATCCTGCTCCGAGCGCTGAAAGACGAGGCGCTCGATTTTGAGGGCCGGCCCGGCGCCGGGATGGGCATCCAGTACCCGGTGCGCACCAACCTGGTGTGGGCCCTTGGCGAGGTCGGCGACCCCGCAGCGATCCCGACGCTGATCTCGTACCTCTCGAATACGACAGGCTCGGCGTTCGGAGGGTTCTACCTCCCCGCGATGGACGCCCTGTGGAAGCTTGGCCACGCCGCGCTGCCCGCGCTGACCGCCGCCCTCGCCACCAGCCCCGAACCTCAGGCGACTCACGCACTCGGGGTGCTGCTGGCGCTCGGACAGGACGCCGCGCCCTGGCGCGGTGACAGCCGCCCCGGTGTCGCGCGTGTGGCACGGACCGCGGCCGCACCATGAAGGACCATGGCCCAGCCCCCTCTACGCCGTCCGCGGACCCACGATTTGGCCAAGCCCTAGCCCACTACAACCAGGGCGAGTTCTTCGAGGCCCACGAGGTCTGGGAGTCGCTCTGGCACGCGCTCGCCGTTGGACCCGTCGAGGTTCGCGAGCGGCCCGGCGGCGACAGGCGCTTCGTACAGGGCCTGATCCAGCTCGCGGTGAGCTTCGAGCACTGGCGACGTGGGAACCCCCGCGGCGCCCGCGGACAGTGGGAGAAGGCCCGCGAGAAGCTCGAGGCCTGCGCCAGCCCGCGGGACGGGATCGACCTGAGCGCGGCGCTCTCAGCAGCGGCCGCGTTCTACGCCGCCCGAAACCTGACCCACGCCGAGGAGCAGCAGCGCGCGGGCACCTGGAAATGCCCGGCGCACGAGCCCTACCCCGGGATCACCGGCGGCTGAATCGAACGCAGCGGGTCGACGACCATCGACACCAGCCGCTCCACCTGCTCGCCGACATCCCCCATCCCGTCGAGGACCAGCCCAGCCGCGGCCTCACAGGGCGCCACGAAGCGCTCGTGCATCGGGCGCACGCTCGCGAGGTACTGCCCAGCGACGCTCTCGAGCGTCCGCCCACGATGGGCGCAGTCCCGAAGGATGCGCCGCAACAGGCGCAGATCGTCAGGACAGCGAACGAACACGGTGAGGTCGCACCGGGCGCGAAGCTCCGGGTCCGACAGGACGAGGATGCCCTCCACGACCAAGATCGGGCGGGGCCTCGCTTGCCACCCCTCGACGCGCCGGTGGGTCGCGAAGTCGTAGTCCGGCAGCACGACGGACTCACCCCGGACGAGAGCGTCCACGTGGGCCACCAAGAGCGACGTCTCCAAGGCGTCCGGGTGGTCGAAGTTGGTGCGAACTGGGTCAGGGCAATCCCGGTAGTACCGGTCATGGGAGAGCAACAGCGCCGCCGTCCGAGCAGCAAAAGCCTGTGCGACCGTCGTCTTTCCCGATCCCGTGCCCCCTGCGATGCCAATGACGAAACAGGCCGACACTAAAGCTCAGCTCCCGTCGCGTGCTTGCCCGTGCCGTCCATGTAGTCCACCGTGCCGTCGATGATGGACTGCACCACGTAGTCGTCGTCGATCATCCCGTCGATGGCAGTGACAAGCTGGCACCAGCTCGCGTTGTACCAGATGAGGTCACCGTCGGGGTCGGGCACCCAGAGCTCGATGGTCCAGCCGTACACCAGACCGTTGTTGTGGTCCTCCGACCACCCGGGAGCCAGCTCATAGGAGCGAAACATCAAGGTGTCGGTAGCGACGCCGCCGATGTCAAGCGTGAGCCACCGGTAGTCCTTGCCGAGGCTGTAGGCGATGGTCACGCCAAACGCGCCGGACTTCTCGATGAAATTGTCGGTGCGCATGTCGGCCCCGGCGACAAAACTGTCGGCGTCGCCCTCGGCGACGCCGCGATCCCAAATCTGGTAGGTCGGGTCGGCGAAGCTCTGGTCGGCCTCGGGCACAATGGCGGCGTGCTCCTCGAAGGTTCCGACGACTCGGTGGGTCACGCCGATGCCCCGCTGCTGGGAGAAGTCGGGATCTCCGTCTTCCCCCCCGTCGTAGGGCATGTCCGCGACGTCATCCGCGCCGATGTCGGCCAGCGTGAACCCATCGTCGTCGTCCACGTGCTCCAGCAACCATTCAGCGAGCGGCTGGGCGATCGTCTCGGGTGAATCCCCTTCGAAGCCGCTCAGCAGCGCCACCGACATGTCGTCCAGCGTGGCGGGAGCCGCGTTCGGTGGCTTGGCGCAAGCGGACAGGCAGAATGCGATCGAGACGAGCAGGGCAGCGTGCATCGGAGGGGCCATCCGCCCAGTGTACCGCGATTCCGATTAGCCGATGCCGATGCCACAGTTCACTCCGATCCCCTCGCTCCTCGGTGGATTGCTGATCGGCGGCGCCGCGAGCCTGCTTCTGCTCGGCGGAGGGCGGATCGCCGGCGTCTCCGGCGTGATGGGCTCGACAATTGACGACCCGCGAAGCGTGGACGGAGGCTGGAGGAGGACCTTCCTGCTCGGCCTTGTCCTCTCAGGGCTGGCCGGGCTGGCCGTCTCACCCGAAGCGGTAGGCGATTCACACGCGTCTACGCCGCTGCTCGTCCTATCGGGGCTCCTCGTGGGCTTCGGCACCCGCCTCGGAGACGGATGCACGAGCGGTCATGGAGTATGCGGGACCGCCCGCGGCTCCGCTCGCTCGTGGCTGGCGACGTGCGTCTTCATGCTCACCGGCGGCCTCACCGTCTTCGCCGTCCGCCACGTGTTCGGGGGCCTCCGATGAGTCAGGGGCCAACGGACGCGAGCGAGACCGCGCCTCTGGCCATGCGCGGGGTCGCGCTCATCTCGGGCCTGATGTTCGGCGCCGGCCTCCTGATGTCCGGGATGACGCGGCCGGAGAAGGTGATCGGGTTTCTCGACGTCACCGGAGCCTGGGACCCGTCGCTCGCATTCGTCATGGTGGGGGCGATCGCGGTGTACTCGCTGGCGGCGATGACCGCGCGGAGACAGATCCGCCCGTGCTGGGCGGACTCGTTCCACTGGCCATCCACGTTGAACGTCGACGCCCGTCTGGTTGGGGGAAGCGCCCTGTTCGGAGTCGGCTGGGGCCTCGCGGGCTACTGCCCGGGCCCGGCGCTGGTCAGCATAGGGGCGGGCAGCGTGGACGCCGCCTGGTTTGGCGGGTCCATGTTGCTCGGCATGCTCGTCTACCGCGCGACCGGGTCAACGATCGATCCGCCGCTGACCGATTGAAGGCGCGGGCGACGAAGCGTCCCCGCGTACCTCTACTCCTCTTCGCCGCCGGTACCACCGCCACCGCCGCCGTCTTCGGCGTCACGATCGCGCCCGCGGGGATTGCCTTTGCGGCGCTCCCACTCGGCCTGTTTGCGATTGCGCTCTTCGTTGACGTCGGACTCCGGCCGGCGCCGGCCGCCGTAACCACCGCCGCCCCCGCCACCACCGCCACCGCCGTAACCACCGCCACCGCCACCGCCACCGCCGCCGCCGTAGCCACCGCCGCCACTCGGACGACCGCCACCACCGCCGTAGCCGCCTCCACCGCTAGGAGCGCCTCCACCGTACCCGCCCGAAGGACGAGCCCCGGTGGGAGCACCGCCCCAGCCGCCGGACGGGCGATCACCGCCACTCGGAGCGCCACCGCCCCAGCCGCCGCCCGCAGGACGGTCATTTCCACTCGGAGCGCCACCGCCCCAGCCGCCGCCCGCAGGACGGTCGCTGCCGCCAGCGGGCGGGCCACCCCACCCGGCTCCGCCACCGGGAGCGCCGCCTTCACGCGGAGGGCCGCGGTAGAACGGGGCAGGTGCACCTGGGTCGCGCGGCCGCCTGAGCCCCATGCCCGGTCCACCCGCGCCGCCACCGCCACCGCCACCTTCGCGGGGACGAGCGATGTTCACCTTGAGCGGGCGACCCTCCATCATGAAGCCGTCGAGCGCCTGCACGGCCGCTTCGGCCTGCGCTTCGTCGCCGAGCTCCACGAACCCAAAGCCTCGCGGCCGACCGGTCTCGCGATCGGTGATGAGGTTGACGGAGAGGACCTCGCGGCCCCCCTGAGAGAAGACCGACTTGACGTCGTCTTCGGTGATGCGGTAGGGAAGGTTTCCTACATATACATTACGAGACATTCGACTTGGGAGATTCCGGGGGACGGTTGTTCAGGGCACGCCCGCGTGGGTCGCGGACGGGAGGAGTGTATCAGATAAATCGGGCGTAGCGATCGTAAGCGGAAAGAACGGGGCAAGAAGTAGCGACAGCTACCATTGGACAAACCCCTCAAATCCCCACTGGCTGCGGACTAAGAAGAAGGACTCTTCTTGCGTGTCGCGGGTCGCGCTGAACGCGATGGCCTTCCCCGAGACGCGCAGCCCAACGCTGCCGAATCGGACAATGGCATCCCCGCCGAGGATGCCCGCAGGGGCCGTCGACACCAGATAATTGGTGTGCTCGAACCCGGTACGCCCCGGTTCGGTGTTCGCTACCCAGACGGCTCCCCCGCCAGCGCGCACAAGCAAATCGAACGCGAACGCCTTCGGCTGAGCGTGAGGGATGCGCAACCCAGGCATGATGTACACGCCGTGCCGCACCTCAAAGTAGGTTTGGTAGTCAGCGTCTTCGAGCGCAGCCCCGATCGGGATCTGCGCCGGGGACACCCAGCCGCCGATGTCCATCGCGATCAGGCGGGACAGCCTGGAGTCGAAGCCGGCCACGACGCCAACCGGCGCCGGCCCATCGACCACGCTCAGGCCAGCGTGAACGCGATTCTGGGGTTCGAGCGAAGCCCCCGCATGGGCCGAGCCGATCCCGAGGAGCATGACCAACACGAACGACAACAACCGGACTCCGAACGCCCGCGCACTATACCCCCGCTGCCGGGCTGTCGAGCGGAATTCCGGAGAGCAGGTCGCAGTCAGCTTCGCGCCTCGAACAACCAGCGGTGAAGCCCCAATAGCCCAACCAGATCGTGCACCTCGACCGCCTGCCGGTCCACCTCAACCATGGGGAGCCCCCCCCCACCCGGTCCCACAGCCTCGACGGCCAGCCGCGTGACCCACTGCCGCTCCAACGCCGCCAGGTCCCGCAGCCGCCGGTGGGCCGCGCCGAGCCGAGCGAGCATCTGGGCGGCCAGCGAGGAGCTCAGCTCCCGGGCCGGCCGGCCGATCAACGCGTCAACGTCCGGGTTGACCAGCCTCGCACGGTGCAATTGGTTCACCACCACCGCCCCCACCCGCAGCTTGCGCTGTCGAAGCTCGTGAAGAAAAAACGTGGCGACATCGACTGACGGTTCGTTTGGGGCGCTGACTACGACGAACGAAGTGCGTGCGTCGCCAAAAATGCGCCCTACGGCCTCGTGGCGCTCGCGCATGCCGTCGTACAGGTCGCGGAACAGCGTGAAGAACACCGACAGCTCCTTCAAGAACTCTCTGCCAAAGATGTGTCCGAGCAGCCGGTAGACCACCGCCGAGGTGCCAAGCAGCAGGCGCTTGGACACCGCCGACTCGTCCTGCTCCGGCGTAAGGAACCACTTCATCACCTGCCGGTCCAGAAACCGGGACAGCCGGCCAGGCGCCTCGAGGAAGTCCAGCGCGTTCTTCACCGGCGGCGTGTCCAGCACAATCAGGTCGTAGCGCCCCGACCCGTACACATCGTAGAGCCGCTCGGTCGCCATGTATTCCTGACTTCCCGAAAAACTCCCGGCGATCTGCCGGTAGATTCGGTTCTCGAAGATGGCGTCGCGCGTTTTGGCGTCCTTCGACACCCTGCTGATCACGTCGTCCAACGTGCTCTTGGGGTCGAGCATCATCGCCCATAGTTCGCCGGCCGGGCGGGTCGTCGTCGCCGGCCCTCCCCCCGGCGACCCAGCAGCCTTCATCAGCCGCTCGAGCGGGATCTTCACCTCGGTGTTGCCGATCTCCGTGAGGCCGAGTGAGTTCGCGAGTCGCCGGGCGGGGTCGATGGTCAGCACCAGCACCCGCCGCCCAGCCAGCGCCGCCCATAGCGCCACCGAAGCGGCGGTCGTCGTCTTTCCCACCCCGCCGGAGCCGACGCATACCAGAAGCTTCTGCGACCCAGCCAACTCGCACAACGCCGCGGCGCCAGCCGACTGCAGAGGCGCGCGAACGGTGATCATCGCGAACCCCCGCTGGCCGACCGGCCGGCGTCCCCCACGAGGTCCACCTTCACGCGGCTCTGGCGGGCCAGCGCGGCCGTCAACTGCCCGGCCACCCGAGCGGCGCCCTCCCCGCGGGCCAGCACGGGCAGCACGACCACCGGCGCCAGCGCCCGGAGCCGCTCCAGCGCCTCGGCGGTCGCGCACTCCAGCCGCTCCTCCCAGCGCCCCGCCTCCACCAGCTCGCGGCCGTCCACGCCGAGTTCCGCGGAGCTCGCCAGCTGGTCGAGCAGCAGACGCTCCTCGGCGGACAGCGTGACCGGGGTCGCGCGATTGAGCAGGATGAGCGGCTGGCGTAGCCGCGGAACCTCGGCCTGGATGCGCGCCCTCGTCTCCCGTGTCTCGTTCACCACCATCTCTTCCGGCAGCGCCACCAACACCAGGTTCGTGTCTGGGCGCGCCAGCATGGATTCGATGTCCTCGGCACAGCGGCGGATCGGGCCGGTGTCGAACAGCCGCCGTGACGTACTCACCACCGAGAGCATGCCGGTCGCGTTGCCAGAGGCGGGCATGTCGACCACCACGAGGTCGTAGCGCTCCGCGAGCTTCGCCACGCGGTGGAGCAGCATCAAGTCCCGCGCGCCGGGCGTGGCCTCGAGAAAGATGCTGATCATGCGGTTCTTCATGATCATCCGAACGATGCGGCCGGCGCCCACCAGATCGGCGAGCCAGTCATCCAACGCGGGCATCCACTCCACATTGCAAATCGACAGGTTTTCGCCCACCACTACCGGCAGATAGGACGGAACCCGGCTGAAGATCGCAGTGAGCGAAGGGCGCTGGCTATCCAGCTCGCACAGCAGCGTACGCCGCCCCTGCGCCGCCGCCAGCTTTGCCACCGCCGCCGCGAGGGTCGTCTTCCCAGTGCCGCCCTTCCCGGTCATGAAGAGGACGCGCGACCGGAACAGGACGCTCGAGTCGCCGCTATCGGCCATTGCCTACCAGCGAACCAGCGAAGCACCCCAGGTCAGCCCCGCGCCGAAGCCAGCGAGGAGCACCAGGTTGCCTTTGTGGACCCGGCCGTCCTGCACCGCCTCATGCAGCGCCATGGGGATGCTGGCCGCAGTCGTATTGCCATACTTCTGGATGTTGTTGACAATCTTTTCGGCGGGGAACCCAAGCTGGCGCGCCACCATCTCGTTGATCCGCAGGTTCGCCTGATGCGGGACCAAAACGTCCACGTCGGCCAGCGTGTACCCGTTTCGCTTCAGGATGCTGTGGATGACCTCGGGGAGGCGTTCAACCGCATGCTTGAAAACGCTGCGACCGTCCATCTTCGGATAGTGCCGACCCTGCTCCATCATCTCTGCCGTCAGCCGCGGGTTCAGGCGACTGGCTGGGGCCTCGACCATCAGGATTTCGGCAAATCGGCCGTCCGCGTGCAGCTCGGTGTCGATGACCCTCGACTCCCCGTCGGTGGGCCCGACAACCGCGCAGCCGGCACCGTCACCGAAGAGCACCGCCACGTCACGGCCGCGCGTGGTGACGTCGAGGCCGGTCGAGTGCACCTCAGCGCCAACCACGAGCACATGCTTCGCGAGCCCGGAGCGGATGTACGCGTCGGCCGTCTTCAACCCGTACAGGAACCCGGTGCACTGGTTCCGGATGTCCATCGCGGCCACGCCCGGCAGGCCGAGCCGAGCCTGCAGCAGGCAGGCACTCCCAGGGAAGTTGAGGTCCGGCGAGAGCGTCGCGAACAGGATGAGGTCGATGTCCTTTGGCTCGAGCCCCGCCTCGGCCAACGCCTGACGGCTGGCGTGCTCGGCCAGCTCGCTCGCCCCGACGTCTCCGTCCACCCAATGACGCTCCTTGATGCCCGTACGCTGGGTGATCCACTCGTCGGTGGTCTCCATGAGCACGGCCAGATCGTTGTTCGTGACCACACGGGGAGGAACGAAGTGGCCCATGCCCAAGAAGGTGCTGCCTGTCATTGATGCCTCCGCGGTGGTTCAGCCGATGCCGCTCAAATGTCCAGATGCCGGACGTTCAACGCCTCTGTCTCGATGAAGAGCCTGCGCGGCTCAACCTCGTCGCCCATGAGCTTGGAGAACCAGCTGTCGGCCTGCTCGGCGTCATCCACCTGCACCTGCAACAGGGTGCGCGTCTTCGGGTCGAGCGTGGTGTCCCAGAGCTGCTCGGCGTTCATCTCACCCAGCCCCTTGTAACGCTGGAGCTCCCAGCCTTTTTCAGCTGCTGCGAAGATATCGGCCCGAAGCTCGCGCCAGGTCCGACGCACTGGGCCGTCCTCCACGCCGGCCGGGAGCGGCAGGCTGGACGTGAGCCCGTCGCGGGACTCGATCAGCACGTGAAGCTCGGAGAGGTCCAAACCGGTGAGGTGGGTCAACTTCTCCAGGCTGTCCGCGAGCGTACGGACATCGATGCCCGCACCATCCGCCGAGACCGTGACGGAGAGCACATCGAGCGTAGGCACCGCCACGAGGAGCCGGTCCCGCAGGTCCGCAGCCCGGACCGCCCAGCCGTCCGCGGAATCGGGCACAGATGGCCCCTGAGCGAGGAACGCATCGAGCACATCGGGATGGTACTTCCGGCCAAGTCGAGCCAGCCGGGTCCCGTAGGACGTCAAGCGGTCCATGAACTCCTCCACGTCCTTGCCGGTCAGCGACTTCGCGCCCCCCTCCGAGGTGCTGGCCTCCGCGGCGCTGGCCTCCCCGGTGCTGGCCTCCCCGGTGCTGGCCGCCGCCGACACCAGCCGGAGGTTCCCGGCGGCGCGGGTCAGGAAGAAAGCCTCCTTCGCGGCGTCGTCCTTCAGGTAGACCTCGGTCTTCCCCTTCCTGGCCTTGTACAGCGGGGGCTGCGCGATGTAAACGAACCCCGCGCGGACGAGATCGTTCATCTGCCGCCAGAAAAAGGTCAGCAGCAACGTACGGATGTGAGACCCGTCCACGTCGGCGTCGGTCATGATGATGATGCGGTGGTATCGCAGCCGGGACTTGTCGAAGTCCTCCCCAACGCC
>SHYV01000175.1 GCA_009692605.1 Myxococcales bacterium | reverse complement strand
GGCAGCGGCTCCGCGCCGCACGACCTTCGCGATAAGCACGTCGGCGTCGGCGTACTCGACGTACGTCAAGCCGACGCGCGGAGTCGCGGAGGGAGTCCGGCAGGAGTCCGCAACGCGACGCGGAGGGGGAATGCAGCGCAGGCTCCTAGGCGGTGATCTGGACGAGCCGGCGAACCTCAGCGCCGCGCTCGTGACCCTCTGGCTACGGCTGGACCGACGTTACCGATTCATCCGTACGAAGATATTCCTCCGCCCGGATCTGTTCGCCAGGGCGAGTTCCGCCGCGACCGACGCCAGCAAACTCCAGGGCAAGGTGGCAACGCTGGTGTGGACCCGCGAGGACATCTTCCGGGTCTTGCTCCGGAGGATGGGTGGAGAGAGGGCCCTTCGCGCCTGGCTCCCGGAGTTCGAGTTTCATTCGAAGCCGCCCTTGGGGTGGATGCCCCCCGACGCCCTCCCGGAAGTCCAACTGGAGATCTTCCCTCCGCCAGAGGAGGGCGTTCCCGCCGACTCCGGAACCCAGCAGGGTCTTGCGAGCCGCTTTGCTGGCAAGGCCATGGGAACCGGACCCAACAAGGGGCTCACCCACCGGTGGATCTTGAACCACTCGATGGATGGTCGGGGACAACTCCTCCCTCGTGTCGCCCTCAACCTGATTCGGTATGCGACGCAGAGCGCGTTGGACCGGGCCGCCGAGGCACCCGGTGACACACTGGTCACCCCCGTGGATCTCGAAGCGGCCCAGCGCCCCACGGGTGAGCAGCGCCTGCAAGAGTTGCGCGAGTCGGAGAAAGTCGTCTTCCGGCTGAATCATCTCCGCGAGCGAAGCCTGCCGTTTTCCAGCAAACAGGAGGCCATGGATCTCCTGGCCCAGCCGTGGCCGGGAGAGGAGGATGGCTACCGGACCGACGGCGCGGCTGTGCTCCTCCGGCTCATCGCGCTCGGCACCCTCGTGGAGCGGGCGCCACCCGAGAAGGAGCCCGGCGGAAGCCGACGGGTGGACATGCCAGACCTCTTCAAGAAGGCGCTGGACGCTCGGCGGAAAGGCGGCCCTCTCCAGTTGCCGTGGACCCAGCGACGCTGATCTGAGCAGGGGCCGACTCCGACGGGCAGGCTCCTACCTGATCCCCTCCGCCGGGTCCTTGCCCTCCATCTCCTGCAGGGCTGAGGCTTCGTCCTTGAGGCGATCTTCCGCTTCGTCGAGCAGTTCCCTCGCGGATCGTTGGAACCCGTCGAACCCCGACTCTGGCGTGGCAGGGGCGGCTCCAGGGTCGATCAGTTCGGCGCCGCTCCCCCAGTCCTCCCCACTGAGCCAGGGCGCAACATCGACCATGAAACGGGTCCAGAGCGGGACAGCGACCTGCGACGCCGAGAGGCCCAGCGTCCGATCCTCGTCGTATCCGACCCAGACGACGGTCACCAGGTCCTTGGTGTAGCCAGCCATCCAGGCATCCCGCCCCTCGTTGGAGGTCCCGGTCTTCCCCGCCGCAGGCAGGTCGAATCCCGCGGCCCGAACCGATCGTGCGGTCCCTCGTTCGAGCACCCCCTTGAGCATGCCGGTCACCGCCCGCGCCACCTGCACGCTGATCGCCGGAGTCTCGCCGTGGGTCGTGTGTTCGATCCAGTCCCCGCGCCGATCCTGGATGCCGGAGAGCATGTGGGTCGAGGGCCGCTCGCCGCCGCGGGCGAGGGTGGCGTAGGCGCGGGCGAGTTCCAGGGGAGTGACCTCCTGGGCGCCAATGGTCAATGAGGGGATCGCTTTGAGCTCGCTGTCGATGCCGACGGCGTGGGCGGTCTCGACGACGCGATCGAGCCCGGCGTCGATGCCGAGGCGGATGAACGGCAGATTGCGGCTCTGCTCCAGCGCGACGTGGAGGGGAATGAGCCCCATCGTCAGGCCGTCGTGGTCCTTGGGGGTCCAAGCGCCGCCATTCCGGCCTGCTCCGGGAACGACCAAGGGGCTGTCATCGACGAGCGTGAGTGGGCCGAGTCCTGCGGCCCGTCGCTCCATCGCCGCGGCGAGGACGATGGGTTTCCAGGCGGAACCCGGCTGGCGGCGAGCCTCGGTCGCGCGATTCCACTGCGTCTTGCCGAAGTCTGAACCCCCGACGATCGCCCGCACGCCACCGTCCCTGGGATCGAGGGCCACGAGGGCGACCTGCGGGCTGCCCTTACCCTTCCAGAGTTCGGGATGGCCCTTCTTGAGCTCGCGGAACCAGGCGCGGACGGCCTGTTCGGCGCTCCGCTGCATCCGGGGATCGAGGGTGGTGACCACGGTGAGGGCGTCGCGGTGCAGCGCCTCTTCGGTGTACCGGCCGCTCAGTTCGGCAGTGAGCGCAGCGACCGCCCAGGGGGCGTCGTGCTGGGCCCCCGGCGCGGGCGCGATGTCCAGGGGCTCCTCCATCGCGCGGGCGGCTTCGTCCTCGGGAACCAGATCCAGCGCGGCCATCCGACGCAGCACGGCGTCCCGACGCCGGGCCGCTTCCTTGGGGTGTTTCCAGGGCACGGTGCGGTTCGGCGAGGCGATCGCCCCGGCGAGCGCCGCGGCTTCGTCCAGCGTGAGGGCACTGAGGTCCTTGCCGAACCAGGCCCTCGCGCCTTCCCCAACCCCGAAGAGGCTCCACCCGTCCCGCTGGCCGAGGTAGACCTCGTTCAAGTAGGCCTCCAGGATCCGCTCCTTGCCGAAACGTCGCTCCAGGATCAGCGCGAGCAGCGCCTCCTGGAACTTCCGGGCCCAGGTGCGTTCGGAGCCGAGGAAGAGGTTCTTGGCCAGTTGTTGGGTGATCGTCGAACCGCCCTGGGCCACCCGTCCGCTTCGGACGTTGGCGACGACGGCCCGCCCGAGGCCGACGGGATCGACCCCGGGGTGACTCCAGAATCGGGCGTCCTCGATGGCCAACACCGCATGGCTGACCCGCCTGGGAATCTCTTTCCAGGGCACCGCGACCCTACGCGCCCGGTCGTCCCCGGTCAGCAAGCTGAGCGCGGGCAACAGGGCCTCCCACTCGACCTCACGGCCCGTCTCGGTGTCCGTCACCGAAACGACCCGCCGCCCCCGCACCGCCACCTGAAGCCGCTCCCCTCCGTGCGGCCAGACCGTCCAAACCCGATCACCGAGGTGGAATTCCCCGGGAGCATCGACCTTGGCCGCCGCAGTCACCTCCTGCCCGCCCAGGGACAACAGCGTGCGCCGCCATCCCACAGGCGTCGCGACCGCGCCTTTCTCCAACCGGGGCGAGACACCGACGATGCGCGCCGGTTCGTCGTGAAGGCGGCCGACCATCCTGGAGCTGACGCGCTCCCACAACCAGATCACGTCGAGGGTGACGGCCAGAGCGAGGCCGGCGACCGCCCAGGCGGCCACGCGCCGAAAGCCGCCCCAACGGCGGCCGGACGACGCCGACTTGGTGGCCCCTCCCTTGGCCCGAGGTGACTCCCCCTTGCGGGATCGGAGCTTGCCAGCGGGCTTCGCTTCGACCGGAGCGCGGCCCTTCTTGCCCTTGCTCGGCGTATCAGTCTGGGTGGTTCGCGCCAACCTGCACCTCGGCGCCGCGACCCGGGCGGCGAAAGCGGGAGTGTCCTCCACTCCGCGATTCGTGGCAAGAAGCGCCACATGTGGCGCCGCGGATGCTTCGGTGCTGACCCCGCCCTGCTGCTATGCTCCTCGTTGGAGGTTGCTTTGCGTCAGGCATCCCCCCTTCTGCTCTTCGTACTCTGCGTCGCCTGTATCTCCGACACCCAGCTCGCCACCGACGCCGACGGAGATGGCTGGCGGCTGGGGAACGACTGCAACGACGCCGACGCATTGATCTACCCCGGCGCCGTCGAGCTGTGTGATGGCTTGGAGAACAACTGCGACGGGGTCGTCGATCAAGGTGTGCCCGGGGCCCCCCTGTGGTACGTCGATGCCGATGGTGACGGTCACGGGGCTGCGGGCTTCTTCGCCGTAGCCTGCCAGGCCCCCGGTGGCTTCGTGGACAACGGGGATGACTGCGACGACGGATCGCCGGAGAGCTTCCCGGGCCACGATGAGTTCTGCGACGGGCGGGACAACGACTGCTCGGGGACGGCCGACGCGCCGGGTGGGGAGTTGGACATCGACCAGGACGGTGTTCTCGCCTGCCTGGACTGCGACGACGAGGAGGCTGCCGCATCGCCACTGCGGGAGGAGCTCTGCGACGGCCTGGACAACGACTGCGACGGGGAGTCCGACGAGGATTCGGCGGTCGATGCGCCGATCTGGTACCCCGACGCCGACGCCGACGGTTTCGGGGACGGTTCGGGCCCGGACCCTCGTTGCCAGCCGCTGCTCGGCGGCTCCCTGCTCGGCAGCGATTGTGACGACCTGGCGGCCGACAGTTTCCCGGGTGCCACCGAAATCTGCGACGGATTGGACCAGGACTGTGACGGGCTGCCGGGAGTCCTGGAAGTCGACGCCGACAACGACGGCGTCTGGGTCTGCGACGGCGACTGCGACGACGGGGAGGCCTCCGTCCACCCCGGCGCACCCGAGACCTGCGACGGCGAGGACGACGACTGCGACGGATCGATCGACGAGGACGCGGCGGATCCGGCAACGTTCTTCGCCGACGGCGACAGCGACGGTTACGGGGTCAGCTCCGTGGCCCTCGTCGCCTGTTCGGCACCCGGCGGATTCTTCTCGTTGGGTGGGGACTGTGACGACGGGGACGCGGCGATCCACCCTTCCGCGCCGGAGGGCTGTGACGGCCTGGACACCGACTGCTCTGGAGGTCCCGGCGTGGGCGAGATCGAGAGCGACGGAGATGGCGTCCTGCTCTGCGCTGGGGACTGTCAAGACAACGTCGCCACCATCCATCCCGGCGCCGCCGAGCTGTGTGACGGGGTCGACCAGGACTGTTCCGGTGCGCCGGCGCCCGACGAAGCCGACGTCGATGGGGACCTGGTGCGGATCTGCGCCATGGACTGCGACGACGGTGATGCCACGGCCTATCCCGGGGCCAACGAACCCTGCGACGGCGTCGACAACGACTGCGACGGGGAGGTCGACGAAGAGGGTGGCACTGTGGCCTGGTACCTGGACCTGGACGGAGACGGCGTCGGGGGTCCCGGTTGGAGCCTGCTGATCTGTACGCCGCCGCCTGCTTGGGTCGCGACGGACAGCGACTGCGACGATCTGGACGCCAAGGTCTACCCAGGGGCCATCGAACTCTGTGATGGCCTGGATGACGACTGCGTCCTGGGCCCCGGGCCGGGCGAACTCGATGGGGACGGGGACGGAGTGTGGGTCTGTGCCGGGGACTGCGAGGACGGCGACGACACCGTGTTTCCGGGGGCGGTCGAACTCTGTGACGGCCTCGACCAGGACTGCTCCGGTGCGCCCACGGCCGAGGAAGTGGACGGGGACGGGGACGGGGACGGGGACGGGGACGGGGACGGCGTGATGGTCTGCGCGGGAGACTGCGACGACAGCAACGGAACAGTCTGGCCCGGGGCCGGCGACCTGTGCGACACGCTGGACAACGATTGCGACGGGAACATCGACGAAGACGGGGGCCTGCTCCCCTGGTACCTCGACTGGGATGGCGACGGCTTCGGGGGCGCCGCGTGGAGCGTGCTGACCTGCGTCCCTCCGCCAGGTTGGGTGGGTAGCGCCGACGACTGCGACGACGGCGAGTTCTCGAGCTACCCGGGTGCGGCGGAGCTCTGCGACGGGCTGGACACGGACTGCAACGGTGTCCCCGCCGCCAACGAGGGCGACTCCGACAGCGACGCATCACCCGACTGCGCCGACTGCGCCCCGACCGATCCCTGGATCCATCCACTCGCACCCGAGTTGTGTAACGGCGTGGATGATGACTGCGACACGCTGCTGGACGATGGGCTGACGCCGCTGCTGCCCTGGTATGCCGACAGCGACTTGGACGGGTATGGCGATCCGGCGGCCGTGCTACCGGCCTGCGCGGCGCCGCCGGGCTACGTCGCCAGCGCCACCGACTGCGGACCTTCCCAGATCCTCATCCACCCCAACGCGGTCGAGTCATGCACCAGTGGCATCGACGAGGACTGCGACGGAGACGTCGATTGTGACGACCCGAGCTGCGAATCGAACGATCCGGTCTGCTGGACCTGCGGCGACGGGATCCCCGATCCCAACGAGGAGTGTGACGACGGGCCCCCGGCGCAGTCCGGCGACGGCTGTTCAGATCTCTGTGAGCTGGAGATGGACCTGGGCGGTTTGTACACGACGCTGACCAGCGCCAGCCGCAGCGTCTACGTGTGGCAGTCGAACTCGTCGGCCGCGTTGTCCAGCTACAACACCTTCTGCGAGGACCGCGGCCTGTCCTGGTATGCGCCCGGCTCCGCCTCCGACGCCCAGTCGATCATCAATCAGGTCTATGCGTTGGACAGCTACCACTCGTGGATCATCACGCGGAACTCGACGACTTCGGCCACCTGGGGCGGATTCCCCGTGTCGGTCGACAACCCCTCCTGCGTGGGCTACTCGTCGTCAGGATTCTCGGCGATTCGGAAGTGGGCCTGCTCCTACTGCAACCCCGAGGACTATGGGTACACCCGCTGCTGGGATAGCAGCCACAGCTACGACTGGCTGCTTTGCGAGTAGGTCGGGCATCCCTTGCCCTTCAGGCTCGACCCGGCTAGGAGCCCGGCCGTGTCGTCTTCCATCCTCTCCCGCTTCCGGCATGGCGTGGCGATCAGCCTGGCGCTCGGGGTCGCGGTCTACCTCGTCTTCGCACTCTGGGCCGGAGCCCGCGGGACGGCGGCGGCGCTGGCCTCGTTCGCCTGGTCCTGGGCTCCCGTCCTGTTGGGTCTGAGCCTTTTCAACTATGTCGTCCGCTACGCCCGCTGGGAGCTCTACCTACGGCACCTGGAGATCCGGGTCCCGCTTCGGTCTTCGATCGAGATCTTCCTCGCCGGGCTGGCGATGACGATCACCCCCGGCAAGGTCGGGGAGTTCCTCAAGAGCTGGTTGCTCTACGAGCGCCACGCGATCCCGATGGCCCGGTCCGCGCCGGTCGTCTTCGCCGAGCGTGTGACCGACCTGCTCGCCTTGATCCTCCTGGCGTCGTTCGGCGTGGCCAGCTACGGCGGGAGCGGGGCGGTTCCGGTCCTCATCGCCGCGGTCGCCGCCGTGGCGGGGGGAATTGCCGTGTTGCAGAGTCGGGCACTCACGGAGTTCGCCTTCTCCCTCCTCGCCCGCGTGCCCGTGGGCCGTCGGCTGGCCCCCAAGCTCCGCGAAGCGGTGGACGCCTCACGGGCGCTGCTCTCCTCGGGCCCCTTGGTCGGCGGCCTGGCCTTGTCGGTGATCGCCTGGATGGCCGAGTGCTGGGAGTACCACCTCGCGTGGTCCGCGTTCGGCGTGGAGACGATGCGCCTCCCGGTGTCGATCTTCGCCTACGCCTTCTCCACCGTGGCCGGGGTCGTATCCCCCGGCGGGCTCGGCCCCACCGACGTAGGCCTGATCGAGATCGCGCGGCGATTCACCCCCGGGTTGGGTCAGGATGTCGCGACCGCCGCGGCGTTCATCGTGCGGGTCTCCACGCTCTGGTTCGCCGTCGCACTCGGTGCGGTCGCCCTCCTACGTTTCGGCGGCGCCGTCTCTGTGGATGTGGAGGCGGCGCGGGCCGGAGGGGCGAAGCGGGGCTGACCTGCTTCACATCATCAGCACCGGGTCCCGATCGATCCCGATCTTCGTATCGCCCCCGCTGCGCCGGACCACCTCGTCGAGAGGACCCCGCAGGCGGTTGATCACCCGGCTCATCGTCGGGTGGTCCTGCGCCTTGAGCAGGATCTGCCAGCGAAAGCGGCCCTGGAGGCGGTACAGCGGGGCGGGGGCGGGACCGAGCACCCGAGCCGAACGGGAGTCAGGCACGACCTCGCGGACCACCTGGGAGAGGGCGTCCCGCGCGGAGCGGGCGAGGGTTTCGGCAACCCGTTCGTCGGTCGCCGACGGCCTCAACATCAGCAGCCGCGCGAACGGGGGGTACCAGAGCCCCCGCCGCAGCGGGAGCTCGCGCTCGACGAAGCCTTCCCAGTCATGTTCGAGGGCGAGGCGGATCGCGTGGTGATCGGGGTGCCAGGTCTGCACGACGACCCGCCCCGGCCGATCCCCACGTCCCGCCCGACCGGCCACCTGGGCGATCAGCGAGAAGGTCCGCTCCGAAGCCCGGAAATCCGGGAGATGCAGGGAGGCATCGGCGTGCAAGACCCCGACCAGCGTCACGCCAGGGAAGTCGTGACCCTTGGCGACCATCTGGGTGCCAACGAGCAGATCGACCTCCCGGGCGCGGAAGCGGTCGAGGATGCGGCGATGGGCGGAGCGTGATCGGGTGGTGTCGGCGTCCATCCGGTCGATCCGCAGGCCCGGAAGCACGGAGAGCAGTTCCTCCTCCACCCGTTCGGTCCCGCGACCGACCAGCTTCATCCCAGAAGGGTGGGAGCAGGCGGGGCAGTCCTCCGGCATCGCATCCCATGCCCCACAGCCATGGCAGACGACCCGGTGGCGGCGGCCGTGGTAGGTCATCGACAGGTCGCATTGCCCACAACGCATGTGGGCGCCGCACGACGTACAGATCACCGTCGTCGCGAAGCCGCGCCGGTTCAGCAGCAGGATCGTCTGCCCCCCTTCCTGGTGATTTTCCACAATCGCCTGCCGGAGCGGCGGCGACAACGAAGCATCCGCCGCCTCTGGATCGGCGACGGGGTGGAGTCGCAGATCGATGATCCTGACCTGCGGCATGGGCCGATCGGCGACCCGCGCCGGAAGATCGAGCCGCCGGTAGCGCCCTTCCTGCGCCTGCCGCACGCTCTCCAACGACGGCGTCGCCGAGCCGAGGATCACCGTGGCAGACGCCTTCTGGGCGCGACGAATCGCCACGTCGCGAGCGTGATAACGCAGGCCGTCCTCTTGTTTGTAGGACCCGTCGTGCTCCTCATCGACAACGACGAGGCGAAGGTCCACGACGGGCGCCCAGACGGCCGATCGGGCGCCGACGACCAGCCGGGCGCGACCACGGCGGATCCGGATCCACTCATCGAAACGCTGGCGCTCCGACAGGCCGCTGTGCAGGACCGCCACGATGTCTTCGCCGAAACGGGCGCGGAAACGCGCGAGGAACTGGGGCGTCAGGCCGATCTCCGGCACGAGCAGCAGCGCGCTGCCGCCGTCGTCGAGCACCCGGGCCGCCGCGTGCAGGTAGACCTCGGTCTTGCCGGATCCGGTCACCCCGCGCAGCAGGAAAGGGGCGAATCGACGGGAGCGGAGCGCTTCCGCCAGGGCGGTCAACGCCTCCACCTGGGCGGCCGTCGGCTCCCTGGGTGTGCGGTCCTCCTCCAGGATCTGCACCCGCTCGGCAGCCTCGACGTCCAGTTCCCGCTCGGTCACGGTGAGCAGTCCCTTCTCCCTGAGCTGCCGCAGGGGCCCGGCTGCGTCAGGAAATGCGTCGATCAGGGCCGACCGGCCGACCGGCGCCATCCGTTCCAACCAGTCGATCAGCCGATCCCGCACCGGCCCAGGCCGGGGGAAAGCCCAGCGGGTGCTCCGAGCGTCGCCGACCAGCGCGAAGACCTCCTCGGTACGAACCGCGGCGGAAGCGTGGGCCTCCACTTGCTCCACACGCACCAGACCTGCCGCGTGCAGGCTGGCGACCGCGCCTCCTAGGCCATGTTCGTCGATCACCGTGGAAGGGACGCCCCGACCGCGGATCAGTCGTTCGCGTAACGCGGCGACCGCGGGATCGAGGGCAGCCCGCGCCAGAAGGGCTGCGGCAACACCGGAGGCCCGGACCAGGACGACCGTGGATCGTGTCCCTGAGCGGGTCGCCGCGGGCAAGCCAGCGCGGACAACCTCCCCCAGCGGGGCGCCGTAGTAGTCCGCCGCCCAGCGCCAGAGGTCGATCAGCCCGGCATCGACCAGCGGCTCTGGAGGCTCCGGCGCGCCCAGGTCCCTCAGCGGGGGATCGTCCGATCGCGGCTCTCGCAGGGCGACGACGCAGCCGGAGATGCGGCGGCGGCCGATCGGCACGGGCACGACGTGACCGACGGTGATCCACGGCCGAAGTGACGGGGGGATGTGGTAACTGAGCGTGCCCGACAGAGGAAGCGGGACGGCGACCTCCGCGACGGAGGCATCCACGCGCGGGGGTTCCGGGGTCAGGCGCCGCGGACCCGCTCCTGCTGTTCGGCCTCGGTCTTGCAGTCGATACAGTGGGTGGTCACCGGACGGGCCATCAGCCGACCCTCCGAGACTTCCTCTCCGCAGATCTCACACTCGCCATAGCTGCCGTCCTCGCAGCGAGCGATGGCCTCCTTGAGCTTGTAGATCAGCTTCCGTTCGCGGTCCCGCATCCGCAGGTTGAAGTCTCGGTCCGTCTCACTGCTGGCGAGGTCGATGGAGTCAGGGAGGTTCTCCTTCTCCTCGACGAGTTCGACCATGCCACCCTCAGCCTGGGCGAAGAGACTGGCCAGGCGGCTGTTCAGGAGATTGCGAAAAAACTCCAGTCGATCCGGCGTCATAGACCCATCCGAGGTTCGTGATGAACGCCCTCCGAAAAAGGCGGCGACCGATAATAGAGGTCAGATCCGATCGCTGCAAGGATCCCTGCCGATCTCGTCCGCGGCGGCGCGGCCGAGGCCTTGGCCCTCTTTACATGCGCTTCGGCGTCTCAATCCCGAGCAGTAGCAGGCCCTGCGCCAGGGAGCGTCCGACGAGCTCGCTGAGGTTCAGGCGCGACAACCCAATCGCCGGTTCGTCCGCTCGCAACACGGGGCAGGCTGCGTAGAAGCGGTGGTATTTCCCAGCGAGCTCGAACAGCCAGCTGTTTGAGTAAGTGCTTCAGCTGAAAACTGTGCCGGGGTGGTAACGTCCGTTGGGATTACCATTGCGGCCAGAATGTGGTCCCCCGACGCGACTCCAGGGTC
>SHYV01000174.1 GCA_009692605.1 Myxococcales bacterium | reverse complement strand
CTCGCGTGAGTGTGCGCGGTACAGGATTCGAACCTGTGGCCTGCAGCTCCGGAGGCTGCCGCTCTATCCAACTGAGCTAACCGCGCGACGAGCGGGGCCTATCGGAGGTCACCCGATCACGCAAGGAGGCGCGTCAGGTCCGAATCGGCCCGTCGAGCCGCCCCTCGACGAACTGCCGCACGACGGGATCCGCCGTGCTCCGAAAGTCATTCGGGGTTCCGTGCAGCCGAACCGCCCCGTCGTGGAGCATGGCGACGTGGTCCGCGATCCGGAAGGTCGCGGCCATGTCGTGGCTGATCACGAGCGAGGTGATCCCCGGATTCGCGTCCTGAGTGGACCGGATCAGGTTGTCGATTTGCGCGGTCATGATCGGGTCGAGGCCCGTGGTCGGCTCGTCGTAGAGGAGGAACTCCGGGCTCCGAACCAGCGCGCGGGCCAGACCTACCCGCTTGCGCATGCCACCCGAGAGCTCCGAGACACCCTTGCGCCCCATCCCGCTCAACCCGACCGAAGCGAGCATCTGCTCGACGCGATGCCCGATTTCCCGCTCCGTCATCCGGCGCGACCTCCCGTCCGGCCCCGCGCTTCCATGCTCGCGCAGCGGAAAGGCGATGTTCTCAAAAACGTTCAACGAATCGAACAGGGCGGCGTTCTGGAAGACCATGCCGAATCGGAACCGGACCAGGCGCAGCGCCGTTCGGCTCAATGTGGAAAGTTCGTCGTCGCCGACCCGGACGCTTCCGGCATCGCAGTGGATCAACCCCATCACGTGCTTGAGCAGCACGCTCTTGCCGCTCCCGGACCGCCCGATCACCACCGTGATCCGGCCGCGCGGCACATCAAGATCCACACCATTCAGGACCTGTTGGTCGCCGAACGCCTTCCTGATCCCACGAAGCTGGATGCCCACCCCCTGGTGCATCAGCCGATTCCGAGGGGAGCGAGGATGCGGGTCAAGAAATAGTCGCTTGTCAGGATCAAGACGCCGGACACCACGACCGCCGCCGTAGTCGCGCGCCCAACTCCCTCAGCGCCGCCGCGGGTATGAAAACCCTGATAACAGCCGACCGAGGCGAGAATAAAGCCGAAGACCGCGGCCTTCAGGCATCCCCCGAGGATGTCGTCTTCGTCGACGAACCAGTAGATGCGGTTCCAGAAGCCGCCCTCCGGTACCTGAAGCTGCTTCACCGCCACGTACCAGCACCCCGCGAGCCCGATGGTATTGAACACCATCGTCAGCGCTGGGACCATGATGAGCGAAGCGAGCAAACGCGGCGCGACAAGGAACTGAAGCGGATCGATCGCCATGCTCTCGAGCGCATCCACCTGCTCGGTGACCCGCATGGTGCCCAGCTCGGCTGCCATGGCGCTGCCGACGCGACCGTTCACCATCAGGGCGGTGAGCACCGGCGAGAGCTCGCGGGTGAGCGATAGCGCGACGATCCCGCCGATGAGCCCGTTCGCGCCGAACTGGGAGAACCCGATCTCGGCCTGGATCGCAAAGACCATCCCGGTGAACAGCCCAGTGATCATGACAATAGTGATCGACTGCACACCGACGAAGTGCATGTGCTTGAGTAGCAGGCGGAGACGGTAGGGCGGAAGCAGGCCTGCGCTGCACGCTCTTCCCACGAAGGAGAGGTACCCGCCGAAGGCGCCCACCCAGGCGATGATCAAAGCTCCGAAGAAGCTGACGGGATTCACGACTGGGGGGTATCAAGAAACGCCCGTCACCGACGGAGCGAGATAGTGCGACCCGATGCCTGTCCCCGTCGTCCAGCTCCCCCGGCGTGTGCTCGACGGTTTTGGCTTCGCAAGCCGCTCGGTGTCGATGATCAGCCGCCCGGCGTGTGCGGAAGAGGTGCAAGCCACCATGAAGCAGGCGGCTCGGGAGGGCCACACCGTCGCCCTTCGAGGCGCCGGCCGCAGCTACGGCGACGCCGCAATGAACGGCGGGAACCTGATCCTCGACATGACCGGAATGCGAGCGGTGCTCGCGTGGGATCCCGCCAGCGGCGTCATCGATGTCGAGCCCGGCGTGACCATCGAGGACCTTTGGCGCCTCTGCCTGCGGGACGAGTGGTGGCCGCCGGTAGTCCCCGGCACGATGTTCCCGAGCATCGGCGGCTGCGCGTCGATGAACATCCATGGCAAGAACCAATTCGCGCTGGGGGGATTCGGCGACCACATCCTGGAAGCGGACCTCGTGACTCCGGCCGGGGAGCACCTGCGGCTGTCGCGCACTGAAAACCCGGACTTCTTCCACGCCGCGATCTCTGGGTTCGGCATGCTCGGCACGTTCACGCGGATTCGCATGCAGATGAAGCGGGTGGAGAGCGGTCGCCTCTCTGTAGAGCAAGCGTCCGTGCGCAACTTCGACGAGCAGTTCGACTACTTCGAAGCGCACCACGCCGACAGCGACTATCTGGTGAGCTGGGTTGACTGCATCGCCGGGGGGTCGGGGATCGGCAGGGGTCAAGTGCACCGCGGGAAGTACCTCCACGCCGACGAAGACCCAGAGGGCAAGGCGCTGCTGGATCCCGACCGCCAGGACCTTCCCGGGACAATCCTCGGGGTTCCGCGTGGGCTTGTGGGTAGCCTGCTCGGGCTGTTCAACTTCAACCTTGGCATGCGCCTCGTGAACTTCGGCAAGTACGCGGCCAGCCGCGTCTCGCCGACCGCCCCCTACCGCCAGCCCCATGTCGCCTTCCACTTCCTGCTGGACTACGTGCCGACCTGGCGCAGCGCGTACCAGCCCCACGGGTTCATCCAGTACCAGCCCTTCGTGCCGAAGGAGACTGCAAAGCAGGCGTTCACCGAGATTCTCCGCCTCAACCAGGCCCGCGGAATCGTGAGCTACCTTGGTGTGCTCAAGCGCTATCGTCCGGACAACTTCCTGCTGTCCCATGCGCTGGACGGCTACTCGCTCGCCATGGACTTTCCCGTGACCGCCACCAACCGCACCGCGTTGTGGGAGATGTGCTACGACATGAACGAAATTGTGCTCGCTGCAGGAGGGAAATTCTACCCCGCCAAGGATTCTGTCCTCCGTCCGCAGGACTTCAGGCGCGCGTTTGGCCAGCAGCGGCTCGCCGCGTTCAGCGACCTGCGCCGGCGCGCCGATCCGGACCGCGTCCTGCGCACCGAATGGGCGGCCCGGGTCGGAGTGGACGAACCCTCGGGCTCCCCCCACGTCCTCGGGGAACGCTGAATGCCCGCGGCGGCGATTTCGGCTCCGGTGGATGCGAATTGCCAGGCTCCACGCTGGTCGCCAGACGGCAGCCAACTGCTCTACGAGGCCAACGACCACACAAAGAAGACGGTGCACCTCTATGCGTTCACCCCCGCATCGCGGTCCACGCGCCGGGTCGTGATCCCCGGCGTGAGCGCAGGCTCCTCGATGACCGCTGGCTTCTCCACCGCGACCTCCCAGCATGTCTCCCACGAAGCCAGCTTTGCTCCGGTCGGGAACCGTTTTGTCTACAGCGCGTCGGGGTCCAGCGGTGACTACGACCTGTACCTCGACACGGGCGCGCGGCTTTCGCCGATGCCGGGCACCGATGGAAACCCCGCCTGGTCGCCCGACGGAAGGTACATCGCCTTCACCTCCTCGCGCACCGGGCAGGGCGACATCTACTTGCTGGAGGTCGCCACCCTCGACGCGCCCCCTCGGCGCCTGACCGCCGACCCCACCGCGAGCGAGATCTACGCGGCGTGGTCTCCCGACAGCACCTCACTGGCGTTCGTCGGTCACGCGCCGCGAGGGGACAACCTCTACTTGATTGACAACCTGCTGTTCCCCGCACCTCGGGCGATCACCGCCTGGGCGCGCGTCCAGACCCGGCCTACCTTCAGCCCGGACGGGAAGCGCATCGCGTTCTACTCGGACCACACCGCGGCCGACCGCTTCGACCTCTACGTCATGCCCGTCGGGGGCACCCCGACCCTCGTCGCGGCCGACGTGGTGATGAACGCCCGGGGACCGACCTGGACCCCCGACGGCGGGTCGTTGATCTACGTGCAGCATGACCCCGACCGCTTCGATCCGGTGCGTCAAGCGCCCTGGGCGGACCCCACCCGGGTCACCACCATCTTGACCGGCACGGTCGGCAACGGTGATCTCGACGTGGTCAAGCGGGGGGACGGCACCGTCTGGCTCGCCGTCACCGCGCGGGGCGCGGCGGATGCCGAAAGGAGCCAGCGGGACTTCATGAAGGTGTATGTCATGGGCCTGCCGTGACTGCGCGGGCCGACCCGGCCCATGGATCAGGCCCCCGTGTCTGCGCCCGTGTCTGCGCCCGTGTCTGCGCCCGTGTCCGCGCCCGTGTCTGCGCCGGTGTCTGCGCCGGTGTCTGCGCCGCCCGTGTCGTCTCCGCCCGTGTCCCCGGTGTCGGCAGTGTCTCCGCTGTCAGCCGCCGAGTCACCCTCCAGGACGATCGGGGGATCGATGACCAGCTGGAATGCCCCGTCGGAGTCGGTGATGCTCGTGCCGAGCAGCAGGTTCGTCGCCCCGTCCCACACCTCGATCAGCGCGAATGGGGTGGCGCCGCCGGAGCCCTGAGCCACCCCGCTGATCGCAGCGCCTGAGACGAGGGAGATCGAAGGGTCTCCGCCCACCGGAAGATCGACGCGCGTGAGCGCCGCGCCGCTTGAAGTCGGCGGAGTGCACACCACGGAGAACCCGACATCCGGCAGATCAATCGCGTAATTGCCCTTCGCATCCGTGGTGGTGGAGTAGACGAAGCTCGACCATCCCACCTCGGTGGCCGCGATGGTCACCCCCGCCGCCGGCGCTCCGTCTGGAAGGCTGACTACCCCCGACACCTGCTTCCACCCGGCCAACATCAGCGCAGGAATGTCGGTCGACCCCGAGACGGCCGCGACCGCCACCGCAACCGGCGTGAGCTCGTCCTCGTAGCGGGGGAGCACCTCGACGATGAACTGACCGGGTAGGACACGGGTCACAAAGCTGCCGCTCTCATCGGTGGTGGTCGCCACGTCAAGCGTGCCCTCCCCATCAAGCGATGTTGACGCCAGACGGATGGTGGCGTCAACCACCGGATCGCCCGACTCGTCCACCACGCTGCCCGTGAGCACGGCCGAGCTGATGGTACCGATGTCGATGTCAAGCTGGGCGCCGCCGTCCACCGCCGTCACTCGCCGGGAGACCTCTGGCAGGGTGACCCCGGTCCCAGATAGGCCGCCCTGCACGGTGAGCGTGTAGCTGCCCGCCACCGGCAGGCGTGCGCTGTACCAGCCATCGGAGTCGCTGTAGAAGGTGTTTGAGGCGACCTGAGGGTCCGGTTCGAGCTGCGTGAGCACAAGCGGCACCCTCGATACCCCACGACCGCCGGCGGTGATGCGTCCGAAAAGCGGGGCGCCGTCGTCGAATTCCTGCGTCAGATCACGGTCCTGAACGTAGATTTGTCCGCTCAAGCTCCGAGCGGCCATCGCCGTCGCATCCCCCGGAGTGAGCAGCAGATCGTAGCCGCTCCCGGCCGGAACCTGCAGGAAGAACGCCCCTGCTTCGTCGCTCAGCGTGGCAGCGTTCTGGACGGTGCCACCCTTCGAGACCTCGACCGTCCCGACGAAAGGCTCCGGCGTGGATGGCGCCCCCGCCGCGCTCCACGGGTGCGCGACGGCAACCATCAGCACACCGGAGAGGGTGACGGTGTCCTCCAGGCGGAGGTCGAGGCTCGGGTATCCATCCTCGGTGGGGGCGACCTCGAAGCTCTGGGGTCGCAGCCCGCTCTCGTCGCCCGGGTAGATGTTCACCAGCAGCGTCCCCGGCGCATCCGTCCCCGCGGCGTCCGCGGGCCGGCTCGCGACGTAGACGCCTGAACACCCGGCGAGAGCGCCAAGGCTGGCGAGGAGCAGCGCGGCCTTCATGAGCCCACCACGATCCACTCGTACGTCACCGGCGTCGTCCCGTCCGTCACCACGCACCTCAGCGTCTGCTCTCCAAAATTAGCCTCAGGCTGCAACGTGACCTGCTGCCACTGGGTTTCGCCCTCCACGCCATGCGTCGACGGGCTCTGGTGGCCGTCGTCCGTCAGGGTCCAACTAAACGTGAGCGGGTCGTGATCGATGAGCACGATGTGGAAGGAGGTGGGCTGGCTCGCAAGGATGACCGGGGCGTCCCACTCTGGGCTGTGGTTCAAGAGCTCGGGCACCGCGTTCTGCGCGAACGGGACGGGGACCCAGTAGAGGCAGCTTGCGACGGAGAGAGGGGCGAGCATGCCGATCACGTAGCAGATTGCATGCCAATGCCGTGAACACACCGGCCAGACACTACTTTTCCGGGCACGCCGACCACCCCCGGCGCCCGGCCGTGACATCGCTGTCGCGCTCACGGGTTGACCCAGGGCTCGACTGACGCGGGCACCACGACCGTCTCCCCACCAAATCGCTTCGGGATCGCGGATTTCATCACCTTGTCCCCGCACGCGAACACCACCGGCGTACCGGGGTCCGGCTCGGAGAGGTCGAAGGTGCCGAGCTTCCCGACCGTGCCGTAGGGCACTCCCCCTACCGTGTAGGTGCAGTCTCTGGGGATCTCAAAATGGATGAGCACCGTGACAGGCTTACGCTTCAGTTCACCAGTCTGGACAACGACCTCGCCGGGACGCGCGTCAAACTCCACCACCCAGTCGTCGCTGGAGCGGTTCTTCAGCACGAGCTTGTGGTGGCCGACCGACACCGAGAGGGGCGCCTTCCGGGTGGCGATCCAGGTATCCGGCGGGCCTCCAAAGGTACGGCCGACCACCTTGTCGTCCAGCCAGACGTCCGCGGGCACACCCGAAACCACGACGAGCGACGCCGTGCCCGGTGCCGCGCTGGCCGTGCCCGGGAGTACACCCGAGACCAAGGCCAAGGCGGCGGCCGGCGGTTCGGTCAGCCGGGAGGGCGCGAGCGGGAGCGTTCGCCCGGATCGGACCGGGACGGGTGGTCCAGCTACTGGCGCCTCCGAAACCGTGGGCCCCGCGGACACAGCCGAGGTCATCTCGACCCCGACCGGCGGGGTTGGCAGCGACGGGAGCGCCGCCGGGCGCGAGACGTCGGGGACGGCGGCGACCGGGGAGGTGGGAACCGAGGCCGCCCGCAGCCACCAGACGCCGAGGGCGCCGACGAGGCCCGCGGAACACGCGAGCAGCGCCAGCCAGTGGCGCGGAGAGGGATCCGCGGCGGGCGCCTGATGCAGCCCCTGGATGAGATTCAGCACCTCGGCGTTGTTCTCATCGAGCGCCAGAAGCCGGTTGAACAACTGGAGCGCGCCGAGATGATCCCCCGCGCCGAGCCGCTCCTTCCCCTTCCGGATCAGCACGGGCTCGAGGTGTGCCCGGATCGCTGCCGCGCACCCCTCGGGGTTAGTGAGGTAGTTGGCGACCTGCAAAGCCGGGTGCTCAGGCGACAACTCCACGTCGGCCAACGTGGCGGCCAACGCCGTCCGGGCGTCTTCAGCAGTGGCGTAGCGGTCCTCCGGCCCAGGCTGCAGCAGGCGCTCCACGACGGACGCGAACGCCGGGGAGACAGCAGGTGCGAGCTCCAGCACCTCGGCGCGGTTTCCGTCGATGATGTTCTTCAGGATGACGCTGGCGTTGCCGCCGCTGAACGGGACATGGCCGGTGACCGAGTGGAACAACACAGTGCCGAGGCTGAACAGGTCGCTGCGGCCGTCGAGAGGCTGGTCCTGGGCCTGCTGTGGGCTCATGTAGGCGGGTGAGCCGAGCAGCGAGCCATCGAGGGTGATCGACCCCTCGTCCAGCACCCGGGCAACACCGAAGTCCATCAACTTCACCTTGCCGTCGCGTCGGATCATGACGTTTTCCGGCTTGATGTCGCGGTGAATCACCTGCGCGCGGTGGGCAAACCCAAGCGCGGCGCAAAGCTCCATTCCGATCACCGCCGCGATCTCCGAAGGGAGCGTCCCGTGCTCTTGCAGCAAGCCGAGCAAGGTGTCGCCATCGACCAGCTCGGTCACGATGTAGCAGTCCCCCGCCCCCTGCCCCGAGTAGTCGAGGATCGAGACGATGTTCTGGTGAGACAGCCTCCCGACGGCACGGGCCTCGCGGTTGAAGCGCTCCCGGTAGCGACTGGAGGCGGACAGGTGCGGGTGGAGCACCTTGATGGCGACATCGTTGCCAATCGCCATGTGACGCCCTCGGTACACAGTGGCCGTGGCGCCTTCGCCCAGCTTCTGCAGCACCTCGTATTTGTCGATGACGTTTCCGATCAAGGCAAGGATTCCAACACGGCAGGTCACATAGCTTACCTGCGGATTCGCGGCGGCGCGCCTGGCCAGAGGCCATATCGTGCCCGGCTCGGTTGTTTGCCGGCGTATGCCCGGCCGGACGCGATAAGCCGGTTGCGATGTTGGCCCTGCTCGTCGCACTCGCGTTCCCGGCGGAGCCGGAGGCTCCTCTGCCGGCTTCGGTGGCCAATACCACAGCGGCGCAGGTCACCCCCGCCGGCCATCGGGTGGACGCCGCGGTGTCGCTGTACCTTGCCGGGGAGACCTCACAGGCGCGGCGCGTGCTGCTCGCGGTGCTGGTCGACCGAGACACCCTCTCGCCGGAGGATCGTCAGGACGCCCTCGCGTGGCTCGGAGACATCCAGTTCGCCGAGCAGGGCATCACGGCCGCCCAATCCGTCATGGCCACGCTCCTCGCCGAGAACCCCGAATATGCCGTGGACCCGATGCAGCATCCACCTGAATTCTGCGACGCGTTCGAGCGCCTTCGCGCTGACCTGCGAACCACCGCGCCGACGCTGGCGACCAAGCACCCGTACCCGTGGGAGCTCGGCCTGCCGTTCGGCATCGGCTACTTCATCGACTCCAAACCGCTCTCGGGGGTGGTGCTCGGAACGCTTCAGGCCGGCGGACTGGTGGCCAGCCTCGCGACACGAGCACGTATGAGGACGCTACAGACGTCGGGCGACCCGCCCGGCATCGACGAACTTGACGAGGAAGCGACGAAGGAGTTCCTGACCGCGCGGAGCGTGAACCTTGCCAGCGTCTGCATCGGATGGGGCGCGTGGGGCATCCCGTTCATCGTCGAGACAGCGCGCTGGAGCGGATCGCGCGGACCGCGGGTGACCCAGATCGAGCTACGGGGGAACGGACTCGAGCTCGGGGGGACCTTCTAAATCAAGTGGCACGGACTCGGTGATCGCCGAAATGGGTAGGAACCGCGGAGGGCGGATCCTACCCACTACGGAGCGCGGAGGCCAGGAACGGGGTGCAGCGCGCACAGGGAGTGGACCTCGCCGCGGATCTTCGCGAGGTGATCGGCGTCCTCGCGGTTGTCCAGCGCCTCGACGATGAGGTCGGCCACGCGAACCGCGTCCGGCGCGAGCAAGCCGCGAGTAGTCATCGCCGGCGTGCCGAGTCGGATTCCGCTGGTGATGAACGGGCTGCGCTTCTCGTTCGGAACCGTGTTCTTGTTGACGGTGATCCCCGCCCTACCCAGCACATCCTCAGCGTCCTTACCCGAGTAAGCCCGATCCGAGAGGTCCATCAGCATCAGATGGTTGTCGGTGCCGCCGCTCACCAAGGCGAAGCCGCGCTCCTGAAGTCGCGAGGCCATCGCCTGCGCGTTGGCGAGCACTTGCTGCTGGTAGGCCTTGAACGTCGGCTGAAGCGCCTCTCCGAACGCGACGGCCTTGGCCGCGATGATGTGCATCAGCGGGCCTCCCTGGCTGCCGGGGAACACCGCGCTGTTCAGGGCCTTCATGTGGTCGGCCCGCGCCATGGCGATGCCGCCGCGCGGCCCGCGGAGGGTCTTGTGCGTCGTCGTGGTGACGAAATCGCAGTGCGGTACCGGGGATGGGTGCAGCCCGACCGCCACCAGGCCAGCGACGTGCGCGATGTCCGCAAGGAGCAAGGCGCCGACCTCGTCCGCGATCGACCGAAAAGCCGCGAAGTCCCAAAGTCTCGGGTATGCGCTCGCGCCGGTCACGATCATCCGGGGACGTTCGCGAAGCGCGATCTCCCGGACCGCGTTCATGTCGATCCGACCGCTCGCGTCAACCTTGTAGTGAACCGCCCTGTACAGCTTGCCCGAGCTGTTGGCAGGGGAGCCGTGCGTGAGGTGGCCGCCGTTGGAGAGGTCGAGCCCCAGAAGTACGTCCCCGGGCTTGAGGCAGGCCAGATAGACCGCCGCGTTCGCCTGGGCTCCGGAGTGAGGCTGCACGTTGACCCCAAGGCCGTGCCGCGCGCCGCTGGCCCCCGGTGGGTCGAACAGCTCAAGCGCACGGTCGCGGGCCACGTTCTCGACCTCATCGACAACGCTGCAACCGCCGTAGTAGCGCTTGCCGGGCAGCCCCTCGGCGTACTTGTTGGTCAGGCACGACCCTGCGGCCGCCATGACCGCCGCCGAGGCGTAATTCTCGGACGCGATCAGCTCGAGGTCGTCGCGTTGGCGGGCTGCTTCGTGTTGGATCAGATGCCAGATGGCAGGGTCTTGGTCGGCAAGGGCGTTCACGAGGGCTCCGGTGTAAGAACTAAACTGGGTCGAACTTCGCTACTCGGGCCGCGTGTCGCCCGCCCTCGAACGTCGTGACCGCGAAGGCGTCCACGATCTCCAGCGCCACACCGAGCCCGACGACGCGCTGCCCGAGGCAGAGCACGTTCGCGTTGTTGTGCGAGCGAGTCGCCCGGGCCGAGAACGTGTCCGAGCACACCGCAGCCCGCACGCCCTTCACCCGGTTCGCCGCCATCGCCATTCCCTGCCCGGTGCCGCAGACCAGGATGCCAAGCGCTGTACCGTCGGCGGCGACCTTGTTCGCCAGCGCTCTGGCGTAGTCCGGGTAGTCCGTCGAGGTGGACTGGTCGGTGCCCAGGTCGACGACCTCGTAGCCGCGGGCGACGAGATGCTCGACCACGGCCCCCTTGAGGGAGAGACCCGCATGGTCGTTGGCGATGAAGAATCGGGACATGAACACCTCCCCGGAATGGGTCAAACCCCGCCAAACCGCTTGAACACCAGCGTCGCGTTC
>SHYV01000173.1 GCA_009692605.1 Myxococcales bacterium | reverse complement strand
ACCGCACAGCCCGCACAGCCCGCACAGCCCGGGCTGCCCGGCATGGTGGACGCGACCGAGCGGGTCACCGGCAAGGCTGATTACGTCATCAACATGTCCGTCCCGGGGATGCTCCACGCCCTGGTCCTGCGGAGCACGGCTCCGCACGCCAGGATCGTCCGGATCGACACCGACAAGGCCCGGCAGGTGCCCGGCGTCGTCACGATCCTCACCGGCGCCGACATCGCCGCGCGTCCGGGTGTCCGGGCGCTGTACGGGCCGGTCTTCCGCGACCAGCCGGTCCTTGCCATCGATCGCGTCCGGTTCGTGGGCGAGTCCGTGGTTGCCGTGGCCGCCGTGGACAGGGACGCGGCGCGCGCCGCCCTCGACTTGGTCGAGGTGGAGTACGAGGAGCTGCCGCCGGTCTTCACCTTCGACGAGGCCCTCGCAGAGGATGCGCCCCTGGTCCACCCGGAGCCGCCCCGCGAGGGCGCCACCTTCGCGGACATCATCGTTCACACCAAGGCCGGCTCGAATGTGTGCAACTCGTTCAAGTTGCGCAAGGGCAACATCGACGAAGGCTTTGCGCAGGCGGACCACATCTTCGAGGACACCTTCACCGCGCCCGCCGTGCAGCACGTCCCGCTCGAGACGCACTGCACCGTGGCGGACGCCCGGACCGACGACATCGTCATCCACACCACGTCGCAGATCCCGTTCATGATCCGCTCCCAGCTGGCGGAGATCTTCAACCTGCCGTCGTCGCGAGTCAGGGTCGTGGTCCACACGCTGGGCGGCGGCTTCGGCGGCAAGTGCTACCCCAACACCGAGCCCCTGACCGCGATGCTGTCCCGCTTCGCCGGCCGGCCGGTCAAGCTCCATCTGACCCGGGAGGAGGAGTTCACCGCGATCACCCGGCACGCCGTGCAGATCACCCTCAAGACCGGTCTGCGCGCGGACGGGAAGGTGATCGCCCGCAAGAGCACGTGCCACTTCAACACCGGGGCGTACGCCGATATCGGGCCGCGGCTGATCAAGATGGGCGGCATTGGTACCGGCGGTCCCACGTCCATCCCGCACGTCTGGATCGACTCCGCCGCGATCTACACCAACCTGCCGCCCGCCGGCGCCTACCGCGGCTACGGCATCTCGCAGGCCGCCTGGGCGTACGAGACGCAGATCGAGATGATCGCCCAGCGCCTCGGCTGGGACCCGTACGAGCTGCGCAAGAAGAACCTGCTGGTCGACGGCGAGACGAACGCCACCGGCGAAGTGATGGCGGACAGCCACTGGCACGAGTTGCTCGACCAGGTGGCCGACAAGATCGGCTGGTCGTGGCCGCAGGTTCCCGAGCGGGTTGGCAACACGGTCCGGGCCAAGGGGCTGAGCTGCATCATCAAGGGCACCGTTACCCCGTCGGCGTCAACCTCCATGGTCAAGATGAACGACGACGGCAGCCTCAACGTCATGACCAGCTCGGTCGAGATGGGCCAGGGGCTGCAGACGTCGATGGCCATCCTGGCGGCGGAGCGGCTGTCGATGCCCGCCGCCAAGGTGACCGTCAGCACGCCGGACACGGCATTCACGCCGTACGACCAGCAGACCAGCTCCAGCCGCTCAACCCACTCGATGGGGATGGCCGTCACGCGCGCGTGCGGCGGGATCGCCGACCAGCTAATCGCCCAGGCGTCCGAGCTGCTCGAGATCGCGCCGGGCGATCTGGAGCTCAAGGACGGCAAGGTCCGCGCCAAGGGGGCTCCCGAAAAGGCGGTGGACTACGCCGCGCTCGTCAAGCGCCAACAGGGCGGCAACCTGCTCGCGACGGGCGAGTACATCACCGGCGGCGGCCTGGACCCGGAGACGGGCCAGGGCATCGCCGCGGTCCACTGGCATCAGGCGGCAGGCGCGGCCGAGGTGGAGGTTGACCTCGAGACCGGCAAGGTCAAGGTCCTGGCCTACGAGGCGGCGGTCTATGCGGGACGGGTGGTCAACCCGGTCCAGGCGGAGCTCCAGGCCGAGGGCAACGTGGCCTTCGGCGTGGGCCACGCGCTGTTCGAGGAAATGGTCTACGACAACGGCCAGCTCCAGAACGGCAACCTCGGCGACTACATGATCTGCAGCTTCGAGGACATGCCCGAGCGCGTCGGCGTGAACAACCTCGAGGAGCCGGTCCTCAACGAGATCCACGGCATCGGCGAGACAGGGCTGCCGCCCGTCATGCCCGCCATCGGCAACGCCGTGTTCCACGCGACCGGCGTCCGGATCACGGACGCGCCGATCACCCCCGAGAAGGTCCTGCGCGGCCTGCGAGCGCTGGCGGAGGCGCGCGAGGCGGACACCGCTGAGGCCGCTTCTGCCGCCGGGACCGCTCGATGACGGTTGAGCGGCGCCGGGCGGAGCGCACGGCCGGCTGACCTGCGGGCGACTGCCGCCCGGCCCCGAAACGGAGGCGCACGGTGTCCACGCGGATCCAGCTCAGCCTGGCCTGCGGCGACTACGACATCAACCAGGGGCTGATCACCGGCGAGGTGGTCCCCCAGGGGGTGGATCTCACCGTCGTCACGGCGCCCTCGCCGGAACGCCACTTCCGGATGAACCGGAACGACGAGTTCGACATCTGCGAATTCTCGCTGGGCAGCTACATCATGGCGCACGGCCGGGGCGACTGGCCCGTGACGGCCATCCCAGCCTTCCCGCACCGCCGCTTCCGCCACGGCTACATCTTCGTGAACACGGGTGCGGGCATCCGCTCGGCGCGCGACCTCAACGGCCGCCGGGTGGGCATCCGAACATGGCAGACCACCGCCGGCCTGGTGGCCCGGGGCATTCTCCAGGACGACCACGGCGTGGATCTGCGCTCGATCACCTGGGTCGCCCAGGACGAGGAGGACATCCCGCTCCAGCCTGGGCACGGTTTCCGGATGGAACGCGCCCCCGAGGGCCGGGAGGCCACGGAGATGCTCGAGGCCGGCGAGCTCGATGGGCTGATCTACCCGGAGCTGCCGGACAGCATCCGGCGCGCCGATCCGCGGGTCGCGCGCCTGTTCCCCGATACGAAGGCCGCCGAGATCGAGCACGTCGCCCGAACCGGCTTCTTTCCACTGATGCACACGGTGGTGATCCGCCGGGCGGTGGTGGAGGCCCACCCCTGGCTCCCGCGCGAGCTGCTCACCGCCTTCGAAGCCAGCAAGTCGCTGGCCTTCGACCGGATGCGTGATCCGCGTCGGGTCAGCCTGGCGTGGTTCGCCGAGGCGATGGCCGAGCAGCATCGCATCCTCGGCGACGACCCGTGGGCGTACGACTTCGCCCGCAACCGGGCCGGCCTTGAGCTGATGATCCGCTGGAGCCACGAGCAGGGGATGATCGCCGACCGGTTCGAGCCCGAGGACCTGTTCCACCCGAGCGTTCTGGCGGACCTGCCGCACTACGTCTGAAGCGGAGCCGGTAGCCGCGTCCTACCGCATCGATCGAACACCCTCCGCCTGCGCGGCTTGCGGCCCTCCCGGAGCGTCCCCCAGACGGGCTGGGCGGGCGCGCGAGAGGGCCTGCTATCATCCCCCGCAGTTGCCGCACCTGACGTCGTTCGGGGGCGTCGTGCCGGGAAGGAGACCTGATTGGTCGCCGAGGTCCAGTCGCTTGAGGCAGCCAGCATCATCGCCGGCATCAAGCGCGCGGGCATCCGGTTCATCGTGGCCCTGCCCGATCGCCACACGAGCGCCCAGCTCCTCCGGAAGCTGATGGCCGACCCGGAGATGCGCGTGGTCCAGGTCTGCAAGGAAGACGAGGGCGTCTCCATCTGCAGCGGGCTGTACGCCACGGGTCACCGTGCCCTGCTCCTGATGCAGTACACGGGCTTGCTGGACTCGGTCAACGCCATCCGCGGCGTGGCCGTCGAGCTCCACAACCCGGTCTGCATGATGGTGGGCCTGTTGGGCCTGGAGCCGGGCACGCGGCCGACCCAGTCGAAGCGATATGGACTCCGCATCGTCGAGCCCGTCCTCGATGTCATGGAGGTGCCCCACCTCCTCCTCGAGGTCGATGCCGACACGGCACAGATCGCGTCCGCCATCGACGCGGCCTACGCACGCTCGGGACCCGTGGTCCTGCTCGTGGGCGCGGAGCCTGTCTAGTCATGATGCGACGCGACGACTGCCTCAAGGTCCTGGCGCTCCGAAGGTCGGACGAGATCGTCGTGGCCACCTACATGGCCGCCCAGGAGTGGATCCACATCAGCCCCAGCGAGCTGAACTACACGTGCATCGGCGCCATGGGGCAGGCGTCGTCTCACGCTCTCGGGATCGCGCTGGGCCGGCCGGACCGCCGGGTGATCGTCCTGGACGGTGACGGAAGCCTGCTCATGAACCTGGGCGCCCTGGTCACCATCGGCCACGCGGCGCCGCGCAACCTGGTGCACATCGTCTGCCGGAACAACACCTACGAGACCAACGGATCCGTGCCGATCCCGGGCGCCGACCAGGTCAGCTTCACGGGTCTCGCCCGCGCAGCGGGCTATCGAGAGGCACACGAGTTCGAGGACCTGGCGGACTGGGAGCGCGCCGTCGATCAGATCCTGATCGAGGAGGGACCCATCCTGGTGGAGCTGCGGATGGTTCCGGGCGATCCCTATCCCGAGGACTTCAGGCGGCTGGGCAGCCTCGATCACCGCGAGGCCTTTCGCCAGGCGCTCCTGGGCGATCGTCTGAAGGGGTGAGCGGGCGGATGATCGCCGTCTGTCGGCGCGAGGGCAAGCTGAGTGAGGCGAGCGTACGCCGGTTCGGGGAGCGAACACGGCTGGTCGGTCTGGGGCCAAAGCTTCGTGGGGAAGGATCTCCCACGAGGACTGCCACGACGCTAGCGGAGAGGCCGGCTCCCCACCGACGCAAGCAGCCGGCCGTAGCCTCTGACCGGTCTCGGGTAGCCGATCGCGGTCAATGCCCGCCAAATGAACGAGCCGAAGTTCGTGATGACCGGGACGCCAAGCTCCTGCTCAAGGCGATCGGCGTACTCCGTCGATCGCCAGCGAACTGACATGATGTAGATCCCGTCGGCTCCTGGAGCCGTCGCGAAGGCGCTGCGCGCGGCGTCGTAGGCGGCCGTCGGCGGCAACGCCTTGATCTCGCGCGTGCTGCGCGTCGGAAAACCCTGGATCGTCGCCACCTGGAACCCCGACGCTTCGAGGTAGGCGCGGACGTCCTGGTTCTTGGCATCGCCCACCGGCGTGACGACTGCGGGTCGTCTCGCCCCCATCTCACGAAGAGCCTCGGTGGCGGCGGTCATCGTGTTGGCAGCGACCGGATGAACCTCGATGGGTCTGTCGGGTGGTGCATCATCGTGGCGCAGGAAAGGCTGGCAGGCATGGCGCCCGCATGCGGCTTGTACCAGGAGCGAGGGCGATGCAGGGGGACGGAGATCGTCGGTTCGAGGTGACGGAGCTGCCCGGGCTCGTGTTCGCCGTCCATGACGGCGAGGAGCTGCGCGCGGACGCCTACCTTCCGGACGGCCCCGGCCCCTTCCCCGGCCTGCTCCTGCTGCACGGCGGCGCGTTCACCAAGGGGACCCGGACCAGCTACGCGCCGTGGGGTCGCTTCCTGGCCGGCCACGGGTACGTCGCGTTGTCGGCAGACTACCGGCTCGCCCGGCCGGGCCGGCCCACCTATCCCGAGGCCATCTGGGACGTCAAGGCAGCCGTCCAGTTCCTGCGCGGCTCCGCCGCGACGCTGCGTGTGGACCCCGATCGGATTGGAGTCATGGGGGCGTCGGCTGGCGGCTACCTGGCCGCGATGGTTGCCCTGACCGACTCGGAGCCGCAGCTGGCCAACCCGTACCCTGACGAGTTCGCCGGGCTGAGCGCCGCGGTCACCGTCGCCGTCCCGATGGCAGGGAACTTCGACCTGATCGCCCGCTGGAAGCGCGATCGCGTGCGCCGGCCGGCCACGGAGCAGGTGGTCGAGATCTTTCTCGGCGGCAGCCCGTCGAGCCTGCGGAGGCGCTACTACGAGGCCTCGCCGCTGTTTCACGCGTCGGAGCAGAACGCCCGCGGCACCCGCTGGCTGATCGCGTGGGGCACCCACGACGAGATCTCGCCGCCTGAGGAGCACTCGATGGTGCTGGCGGACGAGCTCAGCCTGGCCGGCGCCCTGGTTCGCCTGGTCCCCCTGGTGGGTGCCCCGCACTTCTGGGGCCTTGACGCGGACGTGGACGAGCCGGGGTCCTACGGCGCCCAGATGGGGACCCGCCTGCTTAGCTTCCTGCGGACCTGGTGCCGTTGGTAGCGCGGGCCGGAGGGCGGATCGGGCCGGCCTTCAACCCGAGAATCGAGTTACTGCTCAGCGGCTCCTGGGGATGGATTCCAGTAACGAGCCGAGAATCCCAGGCTGCTCATCGACAGAATCCTTGCCGAGTGGGAACCAAGGTCCCCTGGTGCTGGAACTTCCGAAGGCTGTGTCCGCCGCGTTCCCGGGAACTGCATCGGCTGCTCGATTCGGCGCATCGTGAAGCGGTGGAGGCCGCCACGCAGGTGCTCTCCGAGCTGGGCGCCGACGGGCGGTCGCTCCGAGTGACCAGGCTCCGAGAGCAGGGCTCGCGGCTGCGATCTGGTGGCGGCGGTCCGGCGCCCGGTTCCGGCCCTGGCGTTCGGCCAAATTGACCTGCGCCTCTCGCGGCGACTAGGATACGGCTGTATACGCGGCGCCCTTCCGCACCGCTCCCTCCCCCGGCCAGACCGAGACTGAGGATGTCCGAACCGTTGCGCCTGTTCGAGCCGACCAGCGTCGAAGCGGCGGTCGGTGTCCTCGCGGCACTGGGTGACGACGCCAAGGTCGTGGCCGGCGCCACGGCCCTCACCCTCCTCTATCGCCAGCGCCTGATCGCCCCCGGTGCCCTCGTCAGCATCGGCCGGATCCCGGGCTTGGACGGGATCGAGGTGGCCGATGGCGAGCTCCATCTCGGCGCCCTCGTCACCCACCGCGCGGTGGAGCTCAGCCCGGTGGTCCGCTCGGCCATCCCGGTGGTGGCCAGCACGTTCGGCAAGGTCGCCAACGTCCGGGTCCGCAACGCCGCCACGGTCGGCGGGGTGCTGGCCGAATCCGACTACGCGTCCGATCCGCCCGCGCTGTTCCTGGCGCTCGACGCCGTGGTCGACGTCCAGGGGCCGGGCGGCCGGCGGAGCATCCCGGTCGCCGAGTTCTTCATCGCCTTCTATGAGACCGCCCTGGCCCACGACGAGCTGGTGACCGGGGTCCGGGTGCCCATCCCGCCGGCGGGCACAGGGGCCGTCTACCACAAGTTCGTCACCCGCAGCTCGGAGGACCGGCCGTGCGTCGGGGTCGCCGGGCTGGTCCGGCTCGACGCGGATGGCACCGTCGCCGACCTGCGGGTCGCGGTGGGCGCCGCGGCCGAGACCCCCCAGCGCTACCGCGACGCCGAGGCGCTCGCGCTTGGCCAGCGCCTGGACCCGGATGTCATCGCCCGGATCGCCGATGCCTATGCCGATCGGGTGGACACCCTCGACGACATGCGCGGCTCGGCCTGGTACCGGACCGAGATGGTCCGGGTCTGGGTCCGCCGGGCGATCGAGTCGGCCGCCGCCACCGCTCCCGCCCCCTAGACGCGACCGATGGATAGCCATCCCTCGTTCGCTCCGTCCGGCACGCAGATCGACAAGGTCCCGGGGATGCTCGACGCGAACCTGCGCGTCCGCGGGCGGGTGCCGTATGCCATGGACGCCACGCTGCCGGGCATGCTCCACGCCAAGCTCCTGCGCAGCCCCCATGCCCATGCCCGCCTGGTCTCGATCGACACCTCGCGGGCGAAGGCGCTGCCCGGCGTGGTGGCGGTGCTCACCGGCGCCGACCTCGCGAACCGCGACGACATCTACCCCTACTACGGCCCGATCTTCCGCGACCAGGCGATCCTGGTCATCGACAAGGCGCGCTTCGTGGGCGACCCGGTGGCCGCGGTGGCGGCGGTCGATCTCGACACCGCCCAGGCCGCGCTCGACCTGATCCAGGTCGAGTGGCAGGAGCTCGAGCCGGTCCTCACCCTCGACGCTGCCCTGGCCGCCACCTCGATCGTCCACGACGAGCCGGCCCGTCTCGGCCAGACGTTCGCCGACATCATCGTCCACACCGAAGCGGACACCAACATCTGCAACCACTTCAAGCTGCGCAAGGGCGACATCGAGGCCGGCTTCGCCGCGGCCGACCACATCTTCGAGGATGTCTTCACCAGCCCGCCCGTCCAGCACGTCCCGATGGAGACGCACAACTGCGTCGCATGGTGGGAGAACGGCACGCTCCGCCTGATCTCCTCGACCCAGATGCCGTTTGCCGTCCGTGCGGCCCTCGCCGAGATCTTCAAGCTGCCACAGACCCGCGTACGCATCACGGTCCCGACGCTGGGCGGCGGATACGGCGCCAAGACGTACCCGAAGCTCGAGCCGGTGACCGCAGTCCTGGCCCAGGTGACCAACCGGCCGGTCCGACTCCACCTCACGCGCGAGGAGGAGTTCGTGACGATCACCAAACACGGCATGCAGATCCGGATGAAGACCGGGGTGACAAACGAAGGCAAGATCGTCGCCCGCCAGAGCACCTGTCACTTCAACACCGGCGCGTACGCCGACATCGGTCCCCGGCTGATCAAGAACGGCGGCTTCGGGACCGGCGGCCCGCATCACATCGCCAACGTCTCAGTGGACTCCTACGCGATCTACACCAACCTGGCCCCCGCCGGCGCCTTCCGCGGTTACGGCGTCTCGCAGGCCGCCTGGGCGTACGAGAGCCAGATGGACATGATCTCCGAGCGCCTCGGCTGGGATCCCCTCTGGTTCCGGATGCAGAACCTGCTCAACGAGGGCGAGTCGATCATGACCGGGGAGCCCATGGTCGACGCGCATTTCAAGGAGCTCCTGGCCACATCGGCCGAGCGGATTGGCTGGGATCCCGATCAGAAGGCCAGCCGCGCGGGCAGCAAGGTGCGGGCGAAGGGCCTCGCCGTCATCATCAAGGCGTCGGTCACGCCGTCCACGTCCACCGCCTCGGTCAAGCTCAACGAGGACGGCAGCCTCCAGATCCTGAGCAGCGCCGTGGAGATGGGCCAGGGCGCCGAGACCACCCTCTCGGTGCTGGGAGCCGAGGTGCTGGACCTCCGCCTGGACCAGGTGAGCATTACCCGTCCGGACACGGATCACACGCCGTACGACCAGGGCACCAGCTCCAGCCGGAACACGTACTCCATGGGCACGGCCGTCAAGATGGCTGTGACCGACATCCGGGAGCAGCTCCTGAAGCTGGGCTCCGACGCGCTCGAGGTGGCCGTCGGCGACCTCGAGGTGGTCGCCGGCCAGGTGCGCGCCAAGGGCGCCCCGACACGCGCTATCGGCTACGGCGAGTTGGTGCGCCGGGTTCGGGCGGGCAACCTGCTGGCCACCGCCGTGTACGCCTCGAATGGGGGCCTTGATCCCGAGACCGGCCAGGGGATCGGCTCGGTCCACTGGCACCAGGCCGCCGGCGCCGCCGAGGTAGAGGTGGACCTCGACACGGGCCGCGTCGAGGTGCTCAAGTATCACGCCGGCGTGTACGCGGGGCGCATCGCGAATCCGGCCCAGTGCGAGCTCCAGACCGAGGGCAACATCGCCTTCGGCCTCGGCCAGGCGCTGTACGAGGAGATGATCTACGACGGCGGCCAGCTCCAGAACGGCAACCTGGCCGACTACATGATCGTGAGCATGGAGGACATGCCGAAAGAGATCAGCCTCGACGTGCTCGAGCACCTCGAGTCGCACGACATCCACGGGATCGGCGAGTCCTCGCTGCCGCCGTGCATGCCCGCTGTCGCCAACGCGGTCTTCCGCGCCACAGGCGTCCGGATCACCGACCTGCCCATCACCCCCGAGAAGGTCCTGCGCGGTCTGCGAGCCGCCGCCGGCCAGGAGGTCAACGCATGACCGCTGACGACACCGTGGCGGGCGTGACCGCCCGGCCGATCGACACCGATGGCCGGATCAGCATCAGCCTGCGGGTCAACGGCCGCGAGGAAGCGCTCCGGGTGCGGCCCCACCACACCCTCCTCGAGGTGCTCCGCAACGAGCTCGGGCTGACCGGCCCGCGCGAGGGCTGCGGGGTGGGCATGTGCGGAGCGTGCACCGTGCTGGTCGATGGCCGGCCGGTCTCGGGCTGTCTCCTGCCGGCGGCCCTGGCCGAGGGCCATGACCTGCTCACGATCGAGGGCATGGAGGGCCCTAACGGCGAGCTCCACCCGATCCAGCAGGCGTACGTCGACCACACCGGCTTCCAGTGCTCGTACTGCACCCCGGGCTTCATCCTGACCTCCAAGGCGCTCCTGGCCGAGCTCCCCGACGCAACCCGCGACGAGGCCCGGGCCTACCTCGCGGGCAACCTGTGCCGGTGCGGCAGCTACGTCAAGATCCTCGACTCGGTGATGGACGCCAAGGAGCGCCTCCGGGGCCAGGGGGGCTAGGCGCCGGGCGCCGCGGGGCGGCCCGGGCCGGGGTAGTGCCGCGGGGCGGCCCGGCCCGACGTGGTGCCGCGGGTCACGGGCGGGGCGGACCCCAACCGCAGGGCGGCCCGACGCGCGGCCGCGCTGATGCCCGGACCCGCGGACCCCAGCCGCAGAATCGCCCGAATGTCCACCCCCTGGGCATTCGGCTGGGGATCCATGCCACATGCGCATCCAGGCGCACATCTGACAAGAAGCGGACCGTCGGTCGTGCACGAGCCCGGCGCCAACATGGAAGCGACACGTTCTTGTGCTCACCGGGTGAACATTGGGTAGGAACGTGATGACGACCAGTGCCGAAGCCGAGGTCCCCGGGGCAAGCTGGCGGTCGGGAGCTCGGCAGCCGACGGGCGAGCCGACCTTCCCGGGCTCGCGGCCGGACTCCCCGCGCCGCCATTCAATACACTGTGACCCGACACGATAACCCGCCAACCTATCCGGCGGGCCACCGGCCACCGGGTGGGCACCACTGACACCGGGAGGATGGCGTGCAGGTCCGCCTCGAGATCAACGGTCACCGCCACGAGCTCGAGGTCGAGCCGGCCCGCCGGCTGGTCGACGTCCTGCGCCAC